>NZ_CAWNMS010000034.1:0-49802 GCF_963875605.1 Vibrio sp. V04_P4A5T148 | reverse complement strand
ACCCATACTCATTAGGAGGTAAATTGGGTAATGGACTCTTTTTTTTTACGATAAGGGTAGAATCACTTACTAATATTAAGTATTTTACTTATCAGCTGCTGTAGAGATAGTTAATTATACTACCTCAACGGCTGCCATAGCTCCGAGCTTAACTGGCTAAGTCTCATTTTTGTGAGATAGGGTGGTTAAGCCAGTGGTCTAATACCACAAGGGCATAATTGGAAATGATTATGCCTCCCGTATTTGGAAAGGTGTTCCGTGGCGCAACAGTTCGAAGATAGATTCCAACGTAAATTTTATTATTTACGTTTATCTGTTACAGATGTCTGTAACTTTAAATGCACATATTGCCTGCCTGATGGTTATCAACCTTCGGGGCAGAAAAACTCGTCTTTTTTAACCCTTCCTGAAATACAACGCGTCGTGCGAGCCTTTGCCGACTGTGGTACGTCGAAAGTACGCATCACAGGGGGGGAGCCAACTTTGCGTAAAGACTTTAACGACATTATTGCTTGTGTGGCGAATACCGCTGGTATAGAGAAAGTGGCGACCACCACCAACGGTTACCGTATGGCCAAACAAGTAGAAGGTTGGCAATCGGCCGGGTTAACGCATATCAATGTCAGTGTCGATAGTCTTGATCCAAGAATGTTCCACCAAATCACGGGTGAAAACAAATTTACGCAAGTGATGGCGGGGATTGATCGCGCTTTTGAAGTCGGTTACCAGCAAGTTAAAGTCAACGTTGTGCTGCTAAAAGACCTTAATCATCAGCAGTTACCTGCTTTTTTAGATTGGATTAAACATCGCCCTATTCAACTTCGTTTTATTGAACTAATGCAAACTGGTGAAATGGACTCGCTGTTTGAGCGTCACCATATTTCAGGTGTTGCCATTCGTAATCAACTGATTGCCAATGGTTGGGTGCTGAAAACCCGAGCTCACAATGATGGGCCAGCGCAAGTATTTGTTCATGCCGATTACCAAGGTGAAATCGGTCTTATCATGCCGTATGAGAAAAACTTTTGCCATAGCTGCAACCGCTTACGTGTTTCGGCAAAGGGGAAGTTACACCTGTGCCTTTTCGGTGAGCAAGGCGTTGAATTACGCGATCTGCTTGCCCAAGATAATCAACAGCAAGCCTTAATTGAGCGCATTCAAGCGCAATTACAGACCAAGTCGGTCAGCCATTTTTTACAAGATGGCAATACGGGTATGACGCCTAATCTCGCCTCCATTGGCGGCTAAATTCTTTTTGTCACTGGCTATTGTTTAGCGGGTGATGTGGTACACATTTGAACAGTAGGTGAACACATGGGTCACGCAGAAAGCGCATTTCAACCAGCACATATTGCCGTACTGACGGTTTCCGATACTCGTACTGAAGAAAACGATACTTCAGGCGGTTACTTAGCTGAGCAACTTCAACAAGCGGGACACATTTTGGCCGATAAGCAGATTGTTATTGATGATCAGTATAAAATTCGCGCGATTGTTTCTCAGTGGATCGCGGATGAAAACGTGCAAGCCGTGCTGATCACGGGTGGAACGGGTTTTACCTCACGCGACAGCACACCAGAGGCATTAAAGCCCTTGTTTGATAAAGAAGTTGAAGGTTTTGGCGAGCTGTTCCGATTGGTCTCTTACGATGAAATTGGCACTTCAACCATTCAGTCTCGCGCCATTGCAGGTTTTGCCAACCATACGGTTATTTTTGCCATGCCAGGTTCAACAGGAGCGTGCAAAACCGGTTGGACAAAAATCATCAAACAGCAGTTAGATGCCAGCCATCGCCCATGCAACTTTATGCCACATCTTTCGGTTTAACGGGGTTTCAATGAGCGAATTTACTCATATTAATGCCTCAGGCGAAGCCAATATGGTCGATGTCTCTGCCAAGGCTGAAACCGTACGTGAAGCACGTGCGGAAGCCTTTGTGAAGATGTCACCACAAACGCTGCAACTGATCCTTTCTGGGCAACACCACAAAGGTGATGTGTTTGCCACCGCAAGAATTGCGGGCATTCAAGCGGCGAAGAAAACGTGGGATTTAATCCCACTGTGCCACCCATTGCTGCTTACTAAAGTAGAAGTGCAGCTTGAAGCCATCGAAGCACAAAGCAAAGTTCGAATTGAATCATTGTGTAAATTAACCGGTAAAACAGGGGTTGAAATGGAAGCCTTAACCGCGGCATCGGTGGCGGCGTTAACCATTTACGACATGTGTAAAGCAGTACAAAAAGATATCGTGATTGAACAAGTGCGCTTACTTGAAAAAAGCGGCGGGAAATCGGGTTACTTTAGCGCTCAGCCACAACAAAAGGTCACGCATGATTAATGTCCTCTTTTTTGCTCAAACTCGTGAGTTGATCGGCCAAGACAGCATTCAACTCAAGGCACAGTTTGCTACGGTTGAAGCACTGCGTAGCCACTTAGCCTCGCAGCCTGGGAAATGGGATTTAGCCTTGCGACCGGGAAAACTGCTGGTGGCAGTCAATCAAACCATCGTTGCCTTTGATTACCCGTTAAGTGATGGTGATGAAGTGGCTTTTTTTCCTCCAGTAACCGGAGGCTAGTGATGGATAGCCGTATTTCCGTTCAAATATCAGATTTCTCGGTAGACGCAGAATACCGTGATTTGTCGCAAGGTACTTCCGCTGGCGCTGTGGTTACCTTTATTGGCAAAGTTCGTGATATGAATTTAGGTGATAATGTTATTGGCTTAACGCTTGAGCACTATCCGGGAATGACAGAAAAAGCTTTGAGTGATATTTGTGATCAGGCGCAGGCACGTTGGCCGGTGCAAAAAATCCGTGTGATCCACCGAATCGGTGATTTAGATATTGGCGATCAAATCGTGTTTGTAGGCGTGTCGAGCTCACATCGTGGTGCGGCTTTTGAGGCGTGCGAATTCGTTATGGATTACCTTAAAGCCAAAGCACCGTTTTGGAAGAAAGAGCGCACCACCGAACAAACACGCTGGGTGGAGTCTCGAGATTCAGATGCCCAAGCCGCGCAACGTTGGGCTAATCATCACACCATCGACTAAGCCTTGTGTAGTATATGAATAGTTCCGCGCTGTTGATTCTTCGCGTGAAACAGCGCTTTATCGGCCGTTGATACAAACTGTTCTGGCGTCATGCCAGTCGGTATGTGTTCGCAATATTGGATGCCGATAGTAATCGATACATACAATGAGACACGAGAATAGCGGTGAGGGATTTGCAGCTCTCTCACTTCACTAAGTAGTTGTAATGCTTTTTGCTCGCACTGTTTAATATCAATATCCGCAATAAATAGTAGAAATTCATCTCCTCCATAGCGAAAGCAGAGGTCATCTTTACGTTTCCAATGCTGCAGAGTGCTCGCTATCTTGCGCAGCACAGTATCGCCATTCACATGGCCATAGTGGTCGTTATATTCTTTGAAGCAATCTAAGTCGATCATGAAAATTGCAGCACTACTTTGCTCACGTTTGATCTTATCTAACGCTTTGGGCAGCAATGAGTCCATCGCATAACGGTTATAGACCTGAGTTAAATGATCCACATTGGTCAGTTTTTCTAACTCAAGTTGGTGTATAGAAAGCCGCTCTAACGTGCGCTTATAAGCGGTAATATTTCTCACAATCCATAGCACGTACTCAGTATTTTTCAGCGGGATGACCAATGCGTTAAAAAACTGAATATCGATAGGGCCAGAGCTGCCTTTAAATTGAGCTATCACCCTTAGGTCGAGATCGTATTCAAACTCTCGCATTTGTCCGTTATCAATGACTTCTTGGATAATTTGATGAAACCAAGCGGCTTTTTTTTCGGGTAATACCTGGTATAGATTGAGACCAATGAGAACCCTTGGGTCGTGGTGTCGGCTGCGATCCGTTCCTCCTAAGGCCTCCACATATACGCCATCGCGGTTAATCAGAAAAGTGGGTTCGGGTAATGACTCCAACAAGCTGCGCATCAGTGCTGGGTTTTCTATAATCTCGGAAAACAGTGGCGAATTCACCATGCCCAGTCCTTATTAATACAACGGTCAATGTTTAAGATATAAATGATATTAACTGTAAAATCTTGCGAGACATCGTGTTCTTAACGTGTTGTTTGATTCAAAAATGAGACGTTTTGATAAAAGATTTTGCCATTTACCCTTGATAAAAATTAACTATTTGTAATATCGATAGTTTGTGCCGATGAGCAAAATCGATTTTTTCCATTTAGTAAAACGGTGAAATTAGTCAACACTTAACTTAAGGCAGCATACCGTTGCAACCAAGGAGACAGATATGCAATCGCTAATAGTTAAAGATTATATGACATTACAAGCCATCACCTTCAAACCGGACATGCCAATGACTGCGGCTTTAGAAAAAGTGATGCGTTCGGAGCATCTTGGTGGTCCTGTTATTAACGACCAAGAACAAGTGATTGGCTTTCTATCAGAGCAGGATTTGCTCGATAAATTGGTGAAGGTGAGTTATTTCTGTGAAGACACCCATTTAGTCCGTGACTGCATGCACCCTGAAGTGCTGTCCGTTTCATCAGACACCTCTATTATTGAGCTTGCTGACATGATGAAAGTAGGAAAACCGAAAGTTTATCCCGTGATCGATCAAGGTAAATTGGTTGGCATTATTACGCGCAGAGATGTACTGAGAGCATTAGGGAAAAACTTAACGCATTGTTTTAAAAAACCAACATAGCAAACTATACCCTTCCTACTTGAAGCTGTAGCGGTGTTGGCTACGTTCGTTCACCCCAATCACATAGTTTGCCTATGCTCATGGGGACTCACTCACTTGCCGCCTACCTGCAACTCCAAGTTGTTTGGGTATATCAGCAGTAATAAATAAAATTCTAGAGGTGCAGTGCACCTCTTTTCCATCTAATCAAGGTGAATGTGCGTTAAGTGCAGGTTTGATAAAAATGCGCTTGACATTGGAGTTGACTCTAAGGTTTAAGCTTTGTGCATCAGAGAAGGAGAATCCTATGTGCACAAAACATGAAGCTTGCAGTACTACAAAAAATAGCATGGCAAACCCGCAGGCGGTGTCATGCTCTAGTCTTAAAATTACCGCGATTAGGGCTGCGGGTGTTGCTTCAAATGAAGAGGGGTGCTGCGGGTCACAAGAGTGCGCAAGCAATGATCCTGATGATGAACCAGCGCAGCTCACATCCGTTAAAACACAGTTTAACCAAAGCTGGAAAATTGAAGGGATGGATTGCCCATCTTGCGCACGTAAGGTTGAAACGGCGCTTAAAAAAGTGGGTAATGTGATCGACGCCAAAGTGCTGTTTGCCACTGAAAAATTGGTGGTCAAGTTTAATACCGAAGAGGCAGCGCTTGAAATAGAGCAAGCGGTTCGTAACGCGGGTTTTACGGCTCACCGCATTGATGCGGCTAATCCAGTTTCTGCCCCCATTCGTAGTGATTGGAAGTCAGTCATAAAACAGAACGCGCAGATCCTCTCCATTGCTGGCGCTATGATACTCGCCGCTATTGTGCAGCCTTATTTCCCTCAAATCAGCGATGGGATGTTCATTTTGACCTGCCTTGCCGGTTTGTATCCTATCGGTAAAAAAGCGATTCAACTGGCACGCTCAGGCACACCTTTTGCGATTGAAACCTTAATGAGCGTTGCGGCGCTCGGAGCGCTCTATCTTGGTGAAACGGTTGAAGCAGCGATGGTGCTATTACTCTTCCTCATCGGAGAGCGGCTAGAAGCTTTTGCCGCTTCTAAAGCGCGTAGCGGTGTACAAGCTTTAATGGCACTGGTGCCTGAAACGGCAACAAAAATTGTGGCAGGAGAACGCATCACGGTGGCGGCACATGAGCTAAAACCGGGGGATGTAGTGGAAGTTTCTCCCGGCTCTCGGCTACCTGCGGATGGTCAATTGCACGAAGCGTCGGCCAGTTTTGATGAGAGCGCGTTAACGGGCGAATCACTGCCTGTCGAACGTTATCAAGGTGACAGTGTCATGGCGGGTGCTGTGGTCGCGGATCAGGTGGTGCGTTTCACCATCACCTCCAAACAGGGTGAAAACGCGATTGACCGCATTTTGCATCTGATTGAAGAAGCGGAATCTCGCAAAGCGCCGTTAGAACGTTTTCTTGATAAATTTAGTCGTTGGTATACCCCATTAATGATGTTGGTTTCATTGGCCGTGGTTGTGATACCGCCGACACTGTTTGCGCAGCCATGGGAAACATGGGTTTACCGTGGCTTAGCCTTACTGCTGATTGCTTGTCCATGTGCGTTGGTTATCTCAACTCCGGCGGCCATTACTTCTGGTCTTGCCGCAGCGGCGCGTCGTGGTGCACTGATCAAAGGGGGCGCGGCGCTCGAACAACTTGGAAAAATAGAGAGTATTGCTTTTGATAAAACGGGTACTTTGACCAAAGGTAAACCGGAAGTTACGGATGTGGTTGCGCTCAATGGCTGGGATGAAGAGCAATTGTTGCGCTATGTCGCAGCGGTTGAAATGGGCTCGAGCCATCCTCTGGCAACCTCTTTAGTGAAAAAAGTGCAAGCGATGGCTTTGCCCATTCCAGAAGCGATAGAGAAGCGAGCGTTAGTTGGCAGTGGGGTTTCGGGGGTTGTGGAGGGGAAATCACTGCGCGTATTAGCGCCAAGCAAAGCGAATGTTCCGTTTTCTGATGCATTTAGCGCGCAAGTGGAAGCGCTAGAGATGCAAGGCAAAACAGTGGTGGTGGTTTTTGAGCAAGAGAACATTGTCGGTTTAATCGCATGGCAAGATACCTTGCGTGAAGATGCCAAAGCCGCCATTGAAGCACTGCGCCGTTTGGGGATCGACACTATTATGCTCACTGGCGATAACCCTAGAAGCGCTGCGACGATGAGTGCTCAATTAGGGATAGATTTCAAAGCCAGTTTATTACCGCAAGATAAAGTGGAATACATTCAACAGTTGGCGCAGAGAAAACAGGTGGCGATGGTCGGGGATGGCATTAATGATGCGCCTGCAATGAAAGCAGCCAGCATTGGTATTGCGATGGGGGGTGGTACCGATGTTGCGTTGGAAACGGCCGATGCGGCAATTACTCATAATCGATTGGTCGAGCTCGCCACCATGATCGAGCTATCACAAGCAACCCTCGCCAATATTCGCCAGAATGTCACGCTAGCGCTAGGCTTAAAAAGTATCTTTTTAGTCACGAGTTTACTCGGTATTACGGGCTTATGGGTAGCGGTGCTGGCCGATAGTGGAGCTACCGCGTTAGTGACGCTCAATGCGTTGCGTCTATTGAAATTTAAAAAATAGTCCGAGACTAAAAACTAAAAACCAAAAAGCTCAGCAAGGCATGGCGGGTCGTTATCTCTCATGCCTGTTGGGTTTGCACCCTATTGTGGTAATAGTGTGAAATGCGTCGATATTGCGCTTGTATTTTGTTATGCAGTGTTGGAAATCATCTTTTAGGGTTGGGTGTTATTTCATCAATATTGCTGTTTTTTGTGATGCAAACCGTTTTTATGAGAATGTGTTCGTTACATTGCGTCATTCATTGTGAATTTGATCACTCTTTGTTGGTGCGTGGTCCGCTAGAGTAGCTGCATACCCGATGTATATCTATGAGCTGAACAAGCCGCAATAAGGAGTCACTTATGTCTCAAGCCGTTTTCCATCTAGGTGTTACCGAAGCCGATCTGAATGGTGCTACTTTGGCCATTATCCCTGGGGATCCAGCCCGCGTACAAAAAATCGCTGAAGAGATGGAAAATCCAGTCTTTCTTGCTAGCCACCGTGAATACACTGTGTACCGCGCAGAGTTAGACGGTAAGCCAGTCGTTGTTTGTTCTACTGGTATCGGTGGCCCTTCTACGTCTATTGCGGTTGAAGAGCTTGCTCAACTTGGCGTGCGTACTTTCCTACGCGTAGGTACTACTGGTGCAATCCAACCTCATGTCAATGTGGGTGATATGATTGTCAGCACAGGTTCGGTTCGCCTTGACGGTGCAAGTTTGCACTTTGCGCCAATGGAATTCCCTGCTGTGGCTGATTTCGATGTCGCCACTGCAATGAAAGCGGCTGTAGTTGAAAGTGGTGCAACCGTGCACATGGGCGTCACCGCATCAAGTGATACCTTCTACCCAGGCCAAGAGCGTTATGACACCTTCACTGGTCGTGTTGTGCGTCGTTTCCAAGGCTCGATGAAAGAGTGGCAAGACATGGGCGTATTGAACTTTGAGATGGAATCCGCCACTTTGCTAACCATGTGTGCGAGCTCAGGTTTGAAAGCAGGTTGTGTGGCTGGTGTGATCATCAACCGTACTCAAAAAGAGATCCCAGATCACGCGACACTCAAAGAGACCGAGGCTCGTTCAATCAAAGTGGTTGTCGAAGCTGCGCGTAAAATGCTGTAATTGAGTTCTGAATTTACACTGATGTATCTATGTACACGGTGAGTGATTAGGCCACTTTTGAATAAAGTGGCCTTTTTACTTTCTAAATAATCACCAGTCAAACAGTCACCAGCTAAACAATTACTCACTAAGCAATCGCCAATTTAGGCAACGGAATGTACAAGCTCTCGGTTAAGTCGCTGAGCATCTGGTCGTAAACGTGGGAGATGCTGAGTGAAATATCCGAAGTGATTTGGTACATCGCGCCAGCTTCTATTTGAAAGGCAGGATGATCATGCAGTTCGCTCAGGCTATGCAGCGCGGCTGAGCAGCTTGGCGAAGCTACCGTTAAAGGGCTGATTAAGGCGAGTTGATTCATCCTACGCCTGACAACCTCACTATAATGCTGCAAGCGTATGCGGCCATCTTGAGTATCCATTTCATCAATGCTGATGCGCAACTGAGTTAGCGCGTCCATCGCATCAATGACCTGTTGCCAATTAACATGGTATTCATCGCTGAGATCTTCGCGGTTGGATTCCACCAACCAAGCCAGTATCACCTCATCCATTAAGAACATACAGTGACGAATTATTTTACCATGCATCATTTGGTTACGAGCCACAGAGCGCTCTGGCCACTCCTTCATGAGTGCTTTAAGCTTAATTTGCAGCACACGGTACATTGGTTTGTTGTCAAAGTGTGCGATAGCAATTAAGTGATTACTTTTTTCGTATAGCGTATCTTGCAATTCATTCAACTCAGTGTCGCGTCTTTGACCAGAGGCTAGTGTTTGATGGGTAATGTTACGGTGCTGACGGCATAAAAACAGTAGCTGGCGAAGGTCGATCAGCAGTTGATATTTACGTTGTAATGTGGATTCACGCTGTTTTGCCAGATAAAACATCAGCCACAATATACCGATAGAGATAAGCATTGAGATAAAAACAAACATAACCAACTCCTTGTTAAGGTTATACCAATCTAGAGTTAGCAGGGTTAATGCCAGTTTTTTATTTGTTTAAATTCAATGGGTTATGTATTTTCGCGTTGAAGTGATGCATCTTATTGGTGCATTTTGAACTAAAAGTGTGAGCTGGATCGATTTTGAGCAGTATGGTGATAAAAAATCCCCAACACAGAGCGTGTTGGGGATGCTATCGTGAAGATTGATGTATTACAGGATGCGCATGCCAGCTTGAGCACCTTCATGTGGCTCAAGAATCCATAGCTCGCTGCCACCAGGGCCTGCGGCTAAGATCATGCCTTCTGACATACCAAACTTCATTTTACGCGGTTTGAGGTTCGCTACCATGACAGTGTACTTGCCTACTAACTCTTCGGGTGAATAAGCGGCTTTAATACCTGAAAACACTTGGCGAGTTTCGCCACCAATATCCAATTGGAATTTGAGCAATTTGTCCGCTTTTGGCACCGCTTCGCAAGCGATGATCTTAGCAACGCGTAAGTCCACTTTGGCAAAATCATCAAATTCGATTTCAGCAGCAATAGGGTCTTTACTTAGCTCAGTTTCAACTGTGGTTGGTTGCGCGCTCTCAATCGCAGCTTTTTCTGCTGCCGCTTCTTCTTTAGACGCTTCAATCATCGCTTCAACGTGTTTCGGATCAATGCGATTAAACAGCGCTTTGAATGGCGTGAGTGTATGGCTTGTTAATGGTGTTTGTACGCCTTCCCAAGTGAGTTCTTGGTTTAAGAATGCTTCGGTGCGCGCCGCTAGTGCTGGCATTACAGGTTTTAAGTAAGTCATTAACACGCGGAATAGGTTGATACCCACTGAGCAAATGTCTTGTAGCTCTTGCTCTTGACCTTCTTGTTTAGCCACAACCCAAGGCGCTTTTTCATCCACGTATTGGTTCGCTTTGTCCGCCAATGCGGTGATTTCACGAATAGCACGGTTAAATTCACGGCTTTCGTAAAGATCAGCAATGCGATCCGCTGCTGCGGCAAATTCTGCGTACAGCTCTGGTTCGGCAAAGGTTGCAGACAACTGATTTTCAAAACGTTTGGTGATGAAGCCTGCATTACGCGATGCCAGGTTGACGATTTTATTGACCACATCGGCGTTCACACGTTGGGTGAAATCCTCAAGGTTCAAATCAAGATCGTCGATGCGGCTATTGAGTTTTGCGGCGTAGTAGTAGCGTAAGCATTCTGGGTCTAGGTGGTTTAAGTAAGTGCTTGCTTTGACAAACGTTCCTTTAGACTTCGACATCTTTGCGCCATTGACAGTGACATAACCGTGCACGAAGACGTTATTAGGCTTACGGAAACCACTGCCATCAAGCATCGCTGGCCAGAATAGGCTGTGGAAGTAAACAATATCTTTACCGATGAAATGGTACAGTTCGGTTTTACTTTCTTTATTCCAGTATTCGTCAAAGTCTAAGTCATCGCGTTTGTTACATAGGTTTTTAAATGAACCCATGTAGCCGATAGGCGCGTCTAACCACACGTAGAAGAATTTGTTCTTTTCGCCGGGGATTTCAAAGCCAAAGTATGGCGCATCACGTGAAATATCCCACTGTTGCAGGCCGCCTTCGAACCACTCTTGCATTTTATTGGCGGTTTCTGTTTGTAGCGAGCCAGAGCGAGTCCACTCTTTGAGCATGCTTTCAAATTGAGGAAGGTCAAAGAAGAAATGCTCGGAATCCTTCATTACTGGTGTCGCGCCAGAAACGGCCGATTTCGGGTTGATAAGCTCTGTTGGGCTATAGGTTTCGCCACACGCATCGCAGTTATCACCGTATTGATCTTCTGACTTACATTTTGGGCAAGTGCCTTTCACGAAGCGATCGGGCAAGAACATCTCTTTTTCTGGGTCAAACAGCTGAGAAATGGTGCGGCTTGAAATGAAGCCATTTTTTTTCAGCTCAAGATAAATGTGAGAAGCCAGTTCGCGATTCTCTTCGCTGTGAGTGCTGTGATAATTGTCAAAGCTGATATCAAAACCTGCAAAATCTTTTTGGTGCTCTTCACTTACTGCGGCGATCATCTCTTCAGGTGTAATACCCATCTGTTGTGCTTTAAGCATAATTGGCGTGCCGTGAGCATCGTCTGCACAGATGAAGTTTACAGTGTTGCCGCGTAGGCGTTGGTAACGAACCCAAATGTCAGCTTGGATATGCTCAAGCATATGACCAAGGTGGATCGAACCGTTAGCGTACGGAAGGGCACAAGTTACCAGCAGTTTCCTTGAAGAAACGTTTCTTGGGTCAGTCGCCATACTTAATATTCGCTTTTTTGATAGGTATGAAAAATAGAGACCAATACTACCTTATGCAGCGAGCGACTCCAAGGCGTGAGCCTAAGGAATCCCGCAACTTTTTTGGGGTTCAGTCTGACAATAGAGAGTGATAGCATGAGCAAAAAGGAGAAGCTATGCAGCCGTTCACATCTAAACAAGATTTTTGCGATTGGTTAAACCAATTTGAACACCCTCATCTTATTGCGGGGTGGGCAAACCAACCGCATTGGGTTTCGGTTACAACAGCGGGACGTTTGACGGTTCATATTCCATTTGCCGCTAAAAATCTGCTGAATGAGCTTTCCGAATGGGTCGTCTCCAAGCAGCAAACCGATGCGCTTGCTCCATTCAGTGTTGAGATAATCATTGCGCCGAAAGCGCTAGCGACGACGGTCGCTCATAGTGTTAATGGTGTTAAAAATATTATTGCGGTGACTTCAGCCAAAGGGGGCGTCGGCAAATCAACCACCGCCGTCAATCTTGCTCTAGCCATTGCTCAATCTGGGGCGAAAGTTGGCTTGTTGGATGCGGATATTTATGGCCCTTCAGTGCCAATGATGCTTGGCAAGCAAGAAGCAAAGCCAGATGTGCGTGATAATAAGTGGATGCAGCCCGTTGAGGCATTTGGCATTTTCAGTCATTCGATTGGCTATCTGGTTGATAAATCTGAAGCGGCGATTTGGCGCGGGCCGATGGCATCGAAAGCACTGGCGCAATTGCTCAATGAAACCGAGTGGCCAGATGTGGATTATCTGGTCATCGACATGCCACCGGGGACAGGTGATATTCAACTCACCTTGTCACAACAAATTCCGGTAACGGGCGCGGTGATCGTCACCACTCCGCAAGATCTGGCACTAGCGGATGCGCGCAAAGGGGCGGCCATGTTCGAAAAAGTCGACGTTCCGGTTATCGGGCTTATTGAAAATATGAGCTATCACATCTGCAGTCATTGTGGAGAGAAAGAGCATATCTTTGGTGTCGGTGGCGCGCAGAAACTGGCCAGTGAATATGGGTTGACGCTGCTTGCACAAATTCCTCTGCACATTGCCCTGCGTGAAGACATCGACCAAGGTCGTCCTACCGTGGTTGCTCAACCAGAAAGTGAGCATACACAGCGTTATCTTCAACTGGCGGAACGAGTCTGTTCAAGCCTATATTGGCAAGGAAAGCCTAAGCCAGATGCAATCAGTTTTACATTGGTAGACTAGTGTTGGTCCACAGTGCTGTGAAAGTAGCACTGTGGTGATCTCTTCTGAAATACGACGAAAACGTTTGCTTGGTAGTTTGTTATTCAAACCTTTTCCAAAGTCTAAATCGAGGCTGGTATCAGGTGGTTGAAGTCCCTATAATCGGGCAGTTTATCTATTTTCATCACCAAACCATCACCGGGTGCAAAAATAATGTCTGAGAATAATCAATGCGTCATCGTAGGTATTGCTGGCGCTTCAGCTTCTGGAAAAAGCCTGATTGCGAGCACGATTTATAACGAACTTCGTGCCAAAGTAGGCGACCACCAAATTGGTGTGATTACGGAAGATTGCTATTACAACGACCAAAGCCATCTCAGTATGGAAGAGCGCGTTAAGACAAACTACGACCACCCGAATGCACTTGACCATGATCTACTTTGCCAACATTTAGAACAATTAACCCGTGGCGAAGCGGTTGAAGTGCCAGAGTACAGCTACACTGAGCATACTCGCACCGCGAATACAACGCTATTAACACCCAAGAAAGTGATTATTTTAGAAGGTATTTTACTGCTGACAGACCCACGTTTACGTGACTTAATGCATGCGACCGTATTTATGGACACTCCGCTTGATATCTGTTTATTACGCCGAGTGAAGCGTGATGTAGAAGAGCGTGGCCGCACCATGGATTCGGTATTGAAGCAATACCAAAAAACGGTTCGCCCTATGTTTATGCAGTTTATCGAACCGTCAAAACAGTACGCGGACATTATCGTTCCTCGTGGCGGTAAAAACCGTATCGCCATTGATGTATTAAAAGCCCACATCGCGAAATTGTTGAAATCTTAACTTTTGTGGTCTTTATTTTTAAGCAGACAAGTGGCACTTTAGGTGCCACTTTCTTTTTCTAATTAAGCAAGGAAAAAGCTGATGAAAAAACTGTTTCTTTTCATTGCCATTATTATCGGTGCGTTAATCGCTGCCGCGCTCGCACTTGTTCTGTTGGTCAATCCTAACCAATTTAAGCCCTTGATTGTAGAACAAGCCAAACAGAAAACGGGGTTGGACTTAGTCATTGAAGGAGATATCAGTTGGAGTTTCTTCCCTTCGCTTGGCTTTGAGCTGGGCAAAACTGAACTCAGAAATCCACAAGGTTTCAGCGCTCCAAACCTGTTTAAAGTCGATCAAGTTGGTATTGAAATTTCGGTGATGCCATTGCTGGATAAGCAACTGGAAATTGGCAACATCCGCCTAAATGGTGCTGAGTTCCATCTTGAAACCCTTAAAGATGGCCGTTCAAACTTAGATAGCTTAACTCAAGCCGCGCCTCAACCAGCCGCCTCTTCCGCCGTAAACGAAACAAAACCAGCACAAGAAGAGACAAGCAGCGTCAATGCGAGCAACCCTGTTCAAGAGTGGACGATTAACTTAGCGGGCGTCAGCGTCGAAAACGCATTACTGGAAATACAAGACCGCAAAGCCGGTACACATACCAAGCTGTATGACGTGGCGGTCAATCTTTCAGAGTTTGCGGTGGATAAATGGACGTCAGCAACTTTTGCCGCCAAAGGTAAAAATAACCAACAAAGCTTTGCCGCAGAAGGGCGAGCTGAATTCAAATTAGCCGCTGGTTTCAAAGATTATGCGCTGAAGAACGTTGTGCTTGATGCGAGCTTTAGTGATCCATCAAACCAGATTGATTCTGCGAAGATTGAATTAGCCACGTTCGAGTTTGATAAGAAGAATGCGCTGTCATTCAGCCTGAAAGGAAAGGCGGCTGATCTAAAACTCGATGCGAAGGGGAGTGCGCAACTGACTCTCGATAAAGCCATGAGCTTGGTGAAGATTGATACGCTGGTGCTGGATACCAATCTAGAAGGAACCAGTTTGCCACAAAGCCCAATGCAGATCGGTTTAACTTCGAACATTCGTTTTGATCTCTCTAAAAACCAACTGGATGTCTTACTCAGTAAATTAACCGCAAATGCATTAGAATTTGATGGTGATGTCAAAGTGACGTTGGCTGAGATCCCTAAAATCCGCTTCAATATGCATAGCCCAAATATCGATTTGGATGAATTTTTAGGGCTTGCGAATCCAGCAACGGCAAGCATTGCCGTGAGTGAAAGTAAGGCATCGTCAGGCTCAACGTCAGCAGCGCCTGCTACGGTGAGCGCTGAAGTGGAACCGGATCTCAGTGCATTAAAAACGTTGGATGTGCAAGGCAAGGTCACCATAGACAAGTTCAAAGCTAATAATGCTCGATTACAGAATGTGCAAACCAGCTTTAGCGTCGATCGTGGAATCGTGAATTTAACCTCATTCAGTGCCAACCTTTACCAAGGTACGATTCAGGCGACCGCTCAACTGGATGCAACCAAAGTACCTGCCACTTATAGCGCTAAAAAAAGCGTTAAGGGAGTACAGGTGCTGCCGCTATTAAAAGATGTACTCAATAATGAGATGTTACAAGGCACGGGTAACATCGATGTGGACGTAAAAGGGCGCAGTTTGACGCCAACGGGCATTCAACAAAACCTTGTAGGAACCGTGAACATCAACTTTGCCGATGGTGCAGTCAATGGTATTAACGTTGCTCACCTTATCCGTAGCAATTACGCCAAAATTAAAGGTAAGAAAGTTGATGACGACCCAGTGAAGAAAACCGATTTTAGCGCCATGACCGCTACGCTGAAATTGAACAAAGGGGAAGTCACCACCAATAACCTCGCCATGCAATCACCACTGTTGCGTATTCGTGGCGAGGGGAAAGCGAATTATCTGCAACAAACGGTTGATTTTTTGGTGAGCACTTCTGTGGTGGGAACGCTAGAGGGGCAAGGTGGCAAAGACATCGATGAGCTGCGAGACGTCACGATTCCTATCAACATTTCAGGGCAATGGAGCGATCCTAAATTCAAATTGGTTTTTGATGATGTGTTAAGACAAAAAGCGGAAAAAGAGATTGACCGTGGCTTGGAAAAGCTCGGCGTTGAGATAAAAGACGAGAAAACCAAGAAAGCGGTTGATGGTTTATTAAAAAGTCTTTTTAAGTAATTTACAGGGTTGATTTCATTATGATTGATCAAGCCTCCTCAATTTAGAGGAGGCTTTTTTATCACCAGTCGATGCCTTTTCGTGCTTTGATGCCCGACTCAAAGGCGTGTTTCACATTTTTGACTTCCGACACCGTATCGGCGATTTCAATCAAGCTGCGGTGTGCTCCTCGGCCCGTGATCACCACCGACTGCATTGTTGGCCGTGTTGTTAAGGCTTCAATCACTTCGTCTAATTCGATATAGCCATAGCTCACCATGTAGGTCAGCTCATCAAACAACACCACATCAATCGACTCATCTTTGAGCATGCGTTTGCACTCTTGCCAAACCCCTTGCGCCGCTGCGGTATCGGCTTCTTTGTTTTGCGTTTCCCAAGTAAAGCCCGTCGCCATGACTTGAAATTCGACGCCCAGTTTTTCAAGCAGATTACGTTCACCGTTTTCCCAGGTTCCTTTAATGAACTGGGCTACCGAACATTTCAAACCGTGACCGACAGCGCGCGCAATGGTGCCAAAACCTGAGGTAGATTTCCCTTTGCCATTGCCAGTAATGATCAATAACAACCCTTTCTCTTGCTGGGCCGCGGCAATTCGTGCATCGACTTGCTCTTTTACTTTCTGCTGCCTCGCCTTATGGCGTTCATTTTTAATCTCTTCAGTCGACATGCTCAATCCTGTTCATTAATAGCGTTGCCGTTATCATAGCTCAACTACTCGGCAGCAAAAACCATCGAAATTACAAGGAATAAAAAAGCCAGAGCAGTGCTCTGGCCTCTGGGAGTATCTCTAATGAGTTTAGAAGCGATAATTGGCTTGTGCGCCGATAAGCCAAACATTGCCCGTTACTTCACCATTAAATGCACCACCAATTTGTGCTGAAGTGGCATCAGAGGAATCTCTTGGTTCGTTGATCGTGGCATCTTTTGCAAAAATATAGGTAAAGCCAGCGTCCAGTGTTAGCTGTGGTGTGGCAACGTAACTTGCACCGATACTAAGCCAAGTTCGGTCAGTCTCTGGGATTGTTGCTGTGCGGTTTTTATCGTCCACTGCTGATGTGTCGTACGCAATACCTGTACGCAGAGCGATCTTAGCGTCGTATTGGTAAGTCGCACCTAAGGCAAAGCGGTAGTTATCTTCCCAGTTTTCTGATTTGATCAGATCTGATTTCTCTGGGAATACGGCAGTCAGTTCCTTGAATGAGCTCCAGTCTGTCCAGTTCACGCTGGCATGCAGTGCCAGTTTCTCATTCAATTGATGGTAACTAGCAAGCTCTGCTGTGGCGGGCAAGGCAACAGACATCATCCCAGGTTTGTAAGCACCGTAAGTAATGCCTTTAGCATGCCCATCAAAATCCATCATCACTTCGGATTTATAGCTTGCGCCAATACGGTTTGTTTCATTGATCTGCCAAGCTGTACCGACTTGCCATCCCCAAGAGTTATCTTCGCCTTCCATATATTTTAGGGTTGTACCTTGCGGAAGCGCCAGTGCATTTTTTGCTGGAGCGGTGGCACCAAAATGGCCTTCTCCCATCACATAGCGTACGCCGCCACCAATACTAAATTCAGTGGTTACTTGATAAGCGACATTGAGATTCGCTTCTTTAGTAATAACGCTTGCTTGATTGCCAAAGTGTGAGGCAGCAAAATCATTACCCAGTTCAGTTTCCATCCCATAGTTTGTTCCTAGCGCAAAGCCCAGCACTAGTTGTTCATTCAACTGATGAGATAAGTAAAAATTAGGAATAACCGCATCATGAGCAAAGTCTTTTGCGCTTGCTTGCGTTGTGCCAAGTAATGAGTGGCTCACGGTGCCATTCACATCAACATTCGGATTAACGTAAATTGCACCAACAGAAATTTGCGTACCTTTCAAATAAGTCAGCATGGCAGGGTTACGCCATTGTGCACTGGCGTTATCAGCCATAGCCGCTTCACCGGCGTAAGCACGCCCAAGGCCCGTTGCAGAGTATTCTGCCAATTGGAAACCGGCGGCTTGAGATGCGTTTGATACGCTGAATAGTCCACATGCCACTGCAAGTGAAAGAAGGGTTTTATTTGATTTCATTATAATGTTCGCTGAAATATTTGAATTCGGTGTGGGGATTTTAAGGTTAGAGCTAATGCTTTAAAAATATAAAGCAGTGAATTTGTTGTTTTTGAAATTAAAATCCATTAAAGGTTTAATTATAAGCGGAATACTCTGCTTGTTATGAAAGTGTTTCTGATTTTTGGCGAACACTTGTAGTGTGGTTTAAGGCCCAAAAGGTACAGTTGTTAGCTGAATTAGGCGAGGAGACGATATTACAAGCATTAAAAAGGGCTGGAAAACCAGCCCTTTATTGACGCTATGCTAATAAACGTTGCGCTTAGAAGCTGCGGCTATATTGTAAGCCGACTAGGATTGCATCTGCGTGAGTCGTTGCCGTCAGAGTTGAAAGATATTGAGGTGAACCAAGAGGATTAGGTGTTCCTTCAGATACTTGTACATCATCACCCAGTAAGTAGGTGAAACCAAAATCAATATTTGATTTTTCATCTAGGTTATAAGTAAAGCCAGCAGAGAACCATTGGCGGTCAGAGTCAGGTACTGATACTGACGTTAATGAATCTTGAGCGCTGGTGTCATACATATAACCAGCACGTAAAGTCCAATCTGTATTTAAATAATACGTTCCGCCAATAGCATAATGCCATCCATCTTGCCATTTATATGGTTTGTTGTAAGTAGAACCTAGTGGGGAGTTTTTGAGGTCACTAAATTCAATTTGATCAAATGTGCTCCAGCCGATCCATTGTACGCTGTAATGAACTGCAAAATTGGTATCTTTTATTTTATGGAATCCAGAAAACTCAAAAAGGTCAGGCAATGGTAAATTGATTTTTTGTCCTTTATCATCTTTTGCTTCCATTTCAGGACTGTAATGATATGCGGCACCGAAACGGTTATTTTCGTCTAGCTCAAAGACAGTACCAAAGTTGAATCCGATAGCCCAAACATCAGCACCATCTACATTGACTAAATCTTTACCACCCAAACTTGCGACATCAGAACTAGCCGTACGTTTCATGGTTCCTTTACCATAGATTAAATCTAGTCCAGCGCCAACACTCCATTGAGAGTCTATTCTGTAAGAACCAGCAAGGCCTAAGTTAAAGCTCTTGACGTCTGTTAAACCGCCATATTCACTAGCAGAGTAACTATCTGAAAATTCAGTTTTTGTACCAAAGTTAGAATAGGCATTGACGCCCCACGCAAACTTATCATTGAGAGGGACAATGAGATGGATATTTGGAGCAATAGATGTACCGCCTGCTTCATCATAATTTGCGTTTTTGGGAGCCGATAGCTGTGGTGCAACTTGGCAAGTTGTACCACAGTATTTCGCATCCTTGACTTTAATTTTTGTCGTTATGGATTCAAAGCCTAAAGAGAGTGAGGTTTCATCAAACAACGCCATTGCGGCAGGGTTACGAGCCATCACCGATGCGTTATCGGCAATAACAGCATCACCAGCAAATGCACGACCTAGGCCAGTCGCAGATTGTGCATTGAGCTGAAAGCCCGCTGCCAGTGCTTGTTGTGAAGCGAGAGCTACCGTTACGGCAAGTAACGATTTTTTAAACAGACGCGTCTTGTTCATGGTGCTTTTCCTTTTTGATTTCATCGCCTCTAATGGACGTTGTTTTTGAGCAAATGCTCAATTGGTGGCTGATACTAGAGGCAAGTATAGAAGATAGAAATCCGACCATTGTCTAATTGAATGATAAAATTGCAGAAATGATGTCTATTTGGCAGGAAAAAGGCGGAAAATGCTTATTTATAGAGTTTAAGCTCTACTTTTGTCTAGGGAACCTGGCCCGCATTATATACAGGCCAGGAATGGTTTTAATGGGAAGGTTTTAGCATAGGCATTAGTTTTTTAGCGATGTTCGTGACATCTTCGCCATTTTCACCGACAAGGATCAGGCTAGCATCACCGACGGGTTCGATGATTCCTGCCATGCCTTGCTCATTAAAGTTCACGGCTTGTTCACTGGCAATGCCTGTGAAAAAGAGCGTCACTTTCCCGCTTTCACCTTGAAAAACCATGTGCAGAGCGTTTGCCTTGCCAAAACCACAGTGGTTTAGGTAATAAACGTGGTAAGGGAAGTTACTGCTTAACTGATAAGCGAATGGCAGCATTTTGGCGTTGATCTGCGTTGAATTCACTTGTTCATCCAGTTGGTTGACAAAGCCTTCTTCATCAATGACGTGTTTGATGGCAGTGTCCATTAGGCTTGCCTGCGCCGGTGGAATGAGCACATTTCGCCAATTGATTTGGCCAACCAATAAACCAAACACAAAAGCAATCGATGCAGCCAATGTCATCGCTTGCTTGGCAAAAGTAGGGCGGATGACATTGCTTGCCATTGTGGTTTGACTAAATAGAATACGGTCTGCGAGATCGTCAGGCACGTCTACATTCATTGCAGTAGCAATCGTTGCATCTAAGCTCAATATGTCCTCTAGGAACTGACGATTAGTATCACTAGTGGATACCGCTTGGATAATCTCTTGGTCATGCTGTTTTGGATCGGACATAACTCGGCGGCGAAATTCTAATTCATCCATTTTGCTGCCCCTTATACGCTTCTGATGAATCCAATTGTTCTTTTAATTGATTACGAGCTCGAAACAGACGAGTCATGACCGTGTTTTTATTGAGTTCGAGGATCTCGCCAATTTCATCACCACTAAAACCACCAATGACTTGTAGGAAAAGAGGTTCGCGGTATTCAATATCCAGCTTCATTATCTGTGCCTGCAACCACTCTTGTTGATGATGAGGATCATCGTTGACTTTTACGTCACCGCTGTAGTCATCAATATTGACCAACTCAAACTGCTTGCGCTCAAAGCGGCGCGCGTTCTCGCGACGAAGAATCGTTATAAGCCACGATTTGGCCGCTTTCTCGTCGAGCAAACTATCGAGAGATTTCCAAGCCCTCAAGCAGGTTTCTTGGACTAAATCTTCAGCAATGCTTTTATCTTTACATAGCCAATAGGCATAACGAAAAAGATCTCGGTGATAAGCACGCACAAGCGTTTCATATTTTCTCTGTCTGTCAATATCACTATTGACCGGGCTGCTGGACTTTTTCTTTCCAAACATGGTTATTATCGACACATGAGTCTCCGTTTGCTCTGTGATTTCTTCTTTGTTTAGGCCAATTTATGGTCGTCTTGCGATGAACGCTTCGCGTATTCGTTCGCTTTCGATCCGTTCAAGTTGTTCGGTAATATCAATTCAAGCGTCGACGGCTTTTTAATTTCATAGTATGGAATAAATCAATATAAAATTGATCTACTTCAAAATCTCATAGCACGAAGTGGCTATAGTACACCTTGTCATCTCGTTAGTCATTGCGACTAACATGTTGAGCAAGATGACACTTCCTTTTGAAGGCTGACTTTACTTTCTCCTAATCAGGAAACTGATTATTTCAATTGGCGTAAGTTAATTGCTTTATATATTCCGACCACACATTATTGTGTGGTTTTTTTTTTTGCTTATATACCCTTCCTACTTGAAGCCGCAGCGGTGTTGGCTACGTTCGTTCGTTTGCCTATGCTTATTGGGACTCACTCACTTGCCGCCTACCTGCAACTCCAAGTTGTTTGGGTATAACTCCATTATTCATTTAAAGATTAAGTGATTATCCATCTCCTTTACCTACATTACTTTCTTCGATTCGATGCGAATATCACGTTTATTTAAACACTTGTTTGATTGTTTTAACAACCTCGTTACAATGTGCCAGGTCAGACCTCTATTCTAAGGAGAAACAATGGGCAAACAGGAAGTCAAAACGCGCTCTGGTGAGCGTGTGGCTATCGTCGCGGGGTTGCGTACCCCTTTTGCGCGTCAAAGTACCGAATTTAGTCAAGTTCCTGCAGTCGATTTAGGCAAGATGGTGGTGAGTGAACTGCTTGCACGAACGGAACTCGATCCTAAATTGATCGAACAACTCGTCTTTGGACAAGTCGTGCAAATGCCTGAGGCACCAAACATCGCGCGTGAGATCGTTTTAGGGACAGGAATGAGCATCCATACCGATGCGTACAGCGTCACACGAGCGTGCGCTACCAGTTTTCAGGCGGCGGTGAATGTGGCTGAAAGCATAATGGCTGGCACGATTGATATTGGTATGGCTGGTGGTGCCGATTCGTCTTCCGTTTTGCCGATTGGAGTGTCTAAAAAATTAGCCGCTAGCTTACTCGCTTTAAGTAAAACCAAAACCGTTGCTCAGAAACTCAACATCTTAAAATCATTATCTTTTAAAGATTTAATGCCAGTCCCCCCCGCGGTCGCTGAATATTCAACGGGCCTTTCGATGGGGCAAACGGCTGAGCAGATGGCAAAATCTCATCACATAAGCCGACTGGATCAAGATGCTTTGGCACATCGTTCTCACTCTCTAGCTTCACAAGCTTGGAAAGAGGGCAAAATCCAAGGCGAAGTCATGACGGCATTCCCAGAGCCCTATAAAAAGTGGATCGCTGAAGATAACAATATTCGTCATGACTCGACTCTGGAAGGTTATGCCAAGTTACGTCCAGCGTTTGATAGACAATATGGTAGCGTGACGGCCGCCAACAGCACACCACTCACCGATGGCGCTGCCGCTATTCTATTAATGCGTGAAGGCCGTGCTAAAGAGCTTGGTTTGGAGATTATGGGTTATATCCGTTCTTACGCTTTTTCAGCGATTGGTGTTGAACACGATATGTTAATGGGGCCGTCTTATGCGACACCGTTAGCCTTACAACGTGCAGGTATTGAGCTTTCCGATCTCACATTGATTGACATGCATGAAGCGTTTGCCGCGCAAACCCTCTCTAATATGAAAATGTTCGCCAGTGATAAGTTTGCACAGGAACATCTTGGTCGAGCAAAAGCGATTGGCGAAATTGATATGGATAAATTTAATGTGCTAGGTGGTTCTATTGCGTATGGTCACCCCTTTGCGGCGACGGGTGCACGCATGATTACACAAACACTGCGTGAACTAAAACGACGTGGTGGTGGTTTAGGGCTGAATACCGCTTGTGCAGCGGGTGGTTTGGGCGCGGCAATGATTTTGGAGGTTGAATAATGAGCACAGAGAAAGCTTTTCATTTAACGATTGATGAACAAAATATTGCGTGGCTGGCGATTGATGTTCCCGGCGAAAAAATGAATACGCTACAAGCGGCGTTTGCCCAAGAGATGCAAGAGGTTTTTGCGACCTTGGAGGCTCAAAGAACCAGCCTAAAGGGGATGGTGATTCACTCGCTTAAGCCAGATAATTTCATTGCTGGAGCGGATGTCCGTATGCTGAACGCTTGCCAATCGGCCAGCGAAGCACAAGCCTTGGCCAAGCAAGGTCAGGAGATGTTTCAAACCTTATCGGATTTGCCATTCCCAGTGGTTGCCGCGATTCATGGCCCATGCTTAGGTGGTGGTTTAGAGCTGGCGCTGGCTTGTCACTACCGGGTGTGCAGCGACGCGGATATCACGCGTTTGGGTTTGCCCGAAGTGCAATTAGGCTTGCTACCAGGCTCCGGTGGAACGCAGCGGTTGCCGCGTTTGATTGGTTTGTTACCTTCTCTTGATTTGATTTTGACGGGTAAACAGCTGCGCGCAAAAAAAGCAAAACAGCTGGGTGTTATTGATGCTTGCGTAGCAGAGACTATCTTGCTGGATGTGGCCAAGAAGTATGTGCTCGATAATTCTGGGAAAAAACGTCATCAGGTCAATACCTCGGCCAAAGAGAAATTAATCTCTCATACACAGCTTGGCCGAAAATTAATTTTTGATCAGGCCGCCAAAAAAACTAAGCAAAAAACACGAGGTAATTACCCAGCTGCAGACGCGATTTTAGAGGTGATTCGTCACGGTTTAGATCGTGGTTTTAAAGCCGGGTTAGAGCTTGAAGCGAAGCGATTTGGTGATTTGGTGATGAGCTCGGAATCCAAAGCACTGCGCTCGATTTTCTTTGCCACCACAGAAATGAAAAAAGAGACGGGCAGCGACGCAAAACCTCAAACCGTGAAACGTATCGGCGTATTGGGCGGTGGTTTAATGGGGGCAGGGATCAGCCATGTTAGCGTTGCAAAAGCCAAGGTTCCCGTACGAATCAAAGATGTTTCGAATGATGGGGTATTAAACGCGCTCAATTACAACTACAAATTATTCGATAAACAGTGCAAGCGTCGCATTTTATCCAAAGCGCAGATGCAGACAAAAATGGCGCAATTGTCTGGCGGGATTGATTTTACCAGTTATCAGCATATCGATGTTGTCATTGAAGCGGTATTTGAAGATCTCACGCTTAAGCAGCAAATGGTGGCTGATGTTGAAGCGAATGCCAAAACCAGCACCATTTTTGCGACGAATACTTCTTCGCTTCCAATCCAGCAAATTGCAGCGAAGGCGGCGCGTCCAGAGAATGTGATTGGGTTGCACTATTTCAGTCCTGTTGAAAAAATGCCTCTGGTGGAAGTGATCCCTCATCAAACCACATCGCAAGAGACGATAGCGACAGTGGTGGCCTTGGCGAAAAAACAGGGCAAAACGCCGATTGTGGTCAAAGATTGCGCTGGTTTTTATGTTAACCGTATCCTTGCACCTTACATGAATGAAGCGGCGCAGATCCTGATGGCGGGTGAGTCGATTGAAAAGATAGATACGGCTTTGCTCGATTTCGGCTTCCCAGTCGGCCCTATCACGTTATTGGACGAAGTGGGCATTGATGTTGGCTCGAAAATCATGCCAATTCTAGTGCAAGAACTCGGCCCACGTTTTCAAGGACCAGACGTATTTGATTTGCTGCTCAATGACAATCGCAAAGGGCGTAAAAGTGGAAAGGGATTCTATACCTATAAAGGTAAGAAAAAAGAAATCGACAAATCTATCTATAAATTGCTGAAAATCACGCCAGATGCCAAACAGAGTGATAAGGAGATCGCGCTGCGTTGCGTGCTACTTATGCTGAATGAAGCCGTACGTTGTTTGGATGAGGGCGTAATTCGTTGTGCGCGAGATGGCGATATTGGTGCGATTTTCGGTATCGGTTTCCCGCCGTTTTTGGGCGGCCCATTCCGTTACATAGACCAAATTGGTATCAAGAAATTAGTGGAAATGATGAATCAACATGCTGAGAAGTATGGCGATAAATTCGCTCCTTGTGATGGGCTACTGACTCGAGCTGGGGTTGAAGCACGTTTTTATCCGTAGTCATCTCGGCTGTTTTCATTCATATGTTTGCTTAAATTAGGCGAGGGGATATCCTCGCTTTTTTTCATTTATAGCCAATGAGGTCATCTCTTTATGCGAGTTATTCTCAGTTTGGTATAAGATTATGGAAAATCATCAATAAGGAATCGAAATGGATGCACTAGAGTTGCTGCTTAACCGTCGTTCAATCGCCAATCTCACATCGCCTGCACCTGAAGGCCTGGTCTTGGAAAATATTATTAGAGCAGGCTTGCGAGCGCCCGATCATGGCGGTTTAACCCCTTGGCGTTTCGTGATTGCTCAGGGAGCGGGTTTGCAAAAGTTGTCGAGTATTTTGGCGTCTGCTATGCGAGCGGATAACGGCAGTGATGCTGAGATAGAAAAAGCGAAAAATGCACCGTTTCGAGCACCCATGGTAATCACAGTGATCGCGAAAGTAACGGAGCATGAAAAGGTACCAGCGATTGAACAGCATCTCTCTGCGGGATGCGCAGTACAAGCGATGCAAATGGCTGCGGTAGCACAAGGTTTTCAAGGTTTCTGGCGTTCGGGAAGCTGGATGTTCCACTCTCACGTTCGGCAAGCATTAGGTGCTAAGGGCGATGATCAAATCGTTGGTTTCTTATACCTAGGAACCGCAGGGTGCACGCCAATGAAAGTGCCTGAACGTGATTTGAGCAAATTTATTGAGTTTCTATAGTGAGTTTATTGGCTATCTACCGCTGCGATAACTCATGGCCCAGCAATGCTGGGCCTAAAATCTAGTGGATGTGATAGGCAATCACAAAATCAATAAATAGCCTGACTTTTTCAGGTAGATGATCCTTGTGGTTGTACAGCATATAAATATCACGAGGGTTGGAAACCCAGTCTTCCAGTACTCTGACTAAGCTGCCTTCTTCGATAAATTCTTTAATCATCACATCCGGCATTAAGGTGATACCCAGTCCCTCAGAGCAAGCGCTGCGTACTACGTTTAAAGCGTTAGCCTGAAATCGACCAGTATCACAATTGACCACGCATTCTCCTTTATTGTTGGTCAACTGCCATTTTACTAGAGGATATCCCTTCAATAATGAATGATTGCTGAGCTCTTCGGCATGAGTTGGTGCAGGGTGTTTCGCTAAATACCCTGGGCTTGCGACTAACACATCTTTCACTTCATTAATTTTTCGCGCAATCAAACTGGAGTCTCGTTGAGGGCCAACTCTAAAAATGACGTCCCATTCGGTTGGGTCGAGTTGATCGGCCTGATTGCTAGTGGTCAGTTCTATGTTGATATCTGGGTACTGCATCATGAAGGCATTGAAGATAGGCATCATCATGCGTTTCGTGACATTAGATGGTGACGATATTCTTAGTTTGCCTGAAGCGCCACGACATTCATCGGTGAGCTCTTCTGCTGTTGCCGCTAAGCGATGCAGCAACGGTGAGCACTCTTGAAAAAAACGTTCACCCGCTTCAGTCAGCGAAAGTTTTCGAGCATGGCGATTCAACAACCTAAGATTCAGAGAATCTTCCAATGCTTGAATGCGTCGGGTAATGGTCGCAACTGGGATCATTGTTTTACGAGAAGTTGCGGTATAGCTTCCATTTTCGACAACCAGTCGAAAGAGGTTTAGGTCATCTAATTTCATTGTTCCTGACACATTATTTTTTGAATTTGAGTAATCTATATGTATATCATTTGTCAAATCTTGAGTCATATCAACTTGTTTGACGAAAGTAACATTCCGTACATTCGGTACAATCCATACATAGCCCATATATATAGTATGCAACCGAGTTACAAAGTGGAACATTTGTATAAATCTTATTTTGCGACTACTTTATAAAGTAACCTATCAATTTATCCTATAACAATAAAATGACTGCTTTTTAAAAGCATTGTGAGGCAAGATTATGTATAAATCTCACATTCAGGCTAGTGAGTTCTTGGCGAAAAAACCTTCAGATAATCAGCACGTCGAGCAAAAACTGATCATGCTCGTTGATGATGACCCAATTTTTAGGCGAATAACCAGTGGTTATTTGTCAGCTCAAGGCTATAAAGTGCTTGAAGCTGAAAATGGCTTAGAGGGGCTGCGCAAGTTAAAAGATGCGGAGCCTGACCTTGTTGTGTGTGACTTAGCAATGCCAGTACTGAACGGCATTGAGTTTGTTGAAGAGGTGAGCCTTGAGTATCCGTCGCTGCCACTGATTGTGGTGTCTGCAACCGATGAAATGGCTGATGTTGCAAAAGTGCTGCGATTTGGTGTTAAGGATTTTCTTCCTAAACCGATTGGTAACCACCAGTACTTAAGTAGTGCAATAAAAAGTACGCTCGAAGATACGTTTAGTCGTTTATCTGATCAACGCGATTTTTCCACACAATGGTTCCGGGTTGATGATGGTGGTGATATTCCAGAAGAGCAAGAGTTGCATTGGCATCTTGAATATTTGCGTGAAAATCCAAGCACTGCAAAAGATTTATTACATGCATTACTGCCAGAAAATGATACTTCACAAGGCAGTTGGAAGTGTAGTTACCGTCTTTTACAATCGGCGGATGTAATGCCGCTGGTATTTGACTATGGGTGGTTGATGAACGGACAGTTTGCTTTTTACTTGGTTGATTCAGATGCCCACTATGAAAACAGTGTGGCTTCAACATTGCTCGTTCGTGCACTGTTTCACGATTATCTTCGCAACTTAAAAAGCTTCAGTGCCGATCTGAAAGACCTTGCCGACATATTGGAAAAAGGTATTGAATGCTCAGAGTGTGCTAATCCAATTAACGCGGTATTCGGTATTGCGGATTTAAGCGAAGGTACACTCTCTATCCTGCCAGCTGGGCTCGACAGTCAATGGTCAAATGGCTACTTAACTCAACATATTGCCGCGGGTGTTAGCCTTGGGCAGAACTGTTTAAAAAACTTTATCACTAAAGATTTACCGATCAACTCAACTTGTCAGCTATCAACTAATCGCTTAGGTTCGAGTAGTTTCAAACTCAATATTTACCAAGGTGGCAGCAGTTAATAACCTTATCTTTAGTCGGTGTTTGCGGTGATTTCTTTGAGGTATAGTTCGCGTCTAGAACAACAATCACCCAATTCGTTTACGTTGCATTAACTTTGTTTATGGTGCCAAAAACGAACGGAGTCATCCAACACTAGAGAAGTTATGATGGAAGAGCAGAATTTTAAAGAACCTTACAACATTTTTTATTTTTTAGGCTTTATTGCCGTACTTTCGATCCCTATATTGCCAGCAATACTGACTTGGATCCGTGTGTTTAATGGTTATTCAACTTTCTGAGTTGGATAGTACGTTGGGAGTTCACCATCAATATTCGTCATTTTCTTCTTACGGTGGCTGGTGGGCTCTGCCTTCTGTTAGGCTTGATAGGAATATTCTTACCGCTACTCCCCACAACACCTTTCATACTCCTTGCTAGCGCTTGCTTCTTACGAAGTAGCCCTCGCTTTCATGCTTGGTTGCATCAACATCAGACGCTAGGCCCAATACTGGATAATTGGCAGCAACATGGTGCTGTTTCGCGGCAAGTGAAACAACGGGGATGTTTGTGGATTATTCTAAGCTTTATTTTTTCCATCTGGGTTGTCCCACACTTTTGGCTCAAAATTATGTTGTTTACTATGCTTGTGGTCCTGATCACTTGGTTTATTCGACTTCCCACTCATGAGCAGGTTGCTAACCAACAAGAAAATCACTAGCATTATGGGGAAGTGTGCCCATTCTTCGAATGGGCGTTTGTTTTTTCAGCGGCTAAGATATTGTGGCTTATCTATGTTGCTGAGAGCTCACGCTCTATCATTCTGATACGTAAATGTATCGTGAGAAATGAAGAGCCAATCTAAGTAAATGTAAGTTATGACAACCGAAACTATCTCTTTGATCAAATCGAGCATTCAAAGCATCCCTAACTACCCAAAACCTGGCATTTTGTTTCGTGATGTAACTAGCCTGCTAGAGGATGCAAAAGCCTATCAAGCAACCATTGCTTTATTAGTCGAAAAATATAAAGACATGGGCTTTACCAAAGTTGTGGGTACAGAAGCGCGTGGTTTCCTATTTGGTGCGCCATTGGCTTTAGAGCTTGGTTTGGGGTTTGTACCTGTACGTAAGCCGGGTAAGTTACCACGCGAAACGTTAGCCCAATCTTACGAATTGGAATACGGTACTGACACATTAGAAATTCACGTTGATGCGATCAAACAAGGTGATAAAGTGCTGGTGGTGGATGATCTACTGGCAACAGGTGGTACGATTGAAGCGACGACTAAATTGATCCGCCAACTTGGTGGTGAAGTCGAGCACGCGGCTTTTGTCATCAACCTACCTGAAATTGGCGGAGACAAACGTTTACAAGGTTTGGGCCTGAACGTTTATAGTATTTGTGAATTTGAAGGTCACTAAGCTAATCAACTGGACGTACTCATGAGTTATCTTGCCTTAGCGCGAAAATGGCGACCAACAAAATTTAATGAGGTAGTGGGGCAAGCACATGTCTTAACTGCACTAGAAAATGCGTTGGCCCAAAATAGATTGCACCATGCGTATTTATTCAGCGGTACACGTGGTGTCGGCAAGACGACGATTGGTCGCTTGTTTGCCAAGGGGTTAAACTGTGAAACAGGTATTACGGCCACACCTTGTGGCCAATGTGATACTTGCCGAGAGATTGACCAAGGCCGTTTTGTTGATCTTTTAGAAATAGATGCGGCATCACGAACCAAAGTCGAAGATACGCGCGAATTACTTGATAACGTGCAGTACAAGCCTGCTCGCGGTCGCTTCAAGGTGTACTTAATCGATGAAGTTCACATGCTGTCGCGCCACAGTTTTAACGCTTTGCTTAAAACGTTGGAAGAGCCGCCTGAGTATGTGAAATTCTTGCTCGCTACGACAGATCCGCAAAAGCTGCCGGTTACGATTTTATCGCGCTGCTTACAGTTTCATCTTAAGCCGATCAGTGTTGAAAATATCCACGATCAGCTTGAGCATGTTTTAGCGGCAGAGCAGATCCCTTGTGAAGCGAGAGCATTAAGAATGATCGCTCATGCTGCCGATGGCAGTATGCGTGATGCACTTAGCTTAACTGATCAAGCGATAGCACTAGGTAATAACCAGGTGATGGCCGATGTAGTCGCCCCAATGCTTGGCACGCTAGACACAGATCAAGCACTCCATTTACTGCAAGCCATTAGCAGTAAACAGCCTCAAACGGCGATGGATAGCGTTGCACATTTAGCACAAAATGGTGTGGATTGGGATGGATTACTACAACAACTCGCTGCGCAGTTGCACCGTATTGCGATGTATCAAGCGTTGCCTGCAACACTGGATAAAACCCAACCTGACTCAGAGAAAGTGCAACTGCTTAGCAAAGCACTGAGCCCACAAGATGTGCAGCTCTATTATCAAATTGCTTTAAAAGGGCGTGAAGATTTAGCACTTTCGCCAACCGCTCGAACGGGGCTGGAAATGATTGTGCTACGCATGATGGCGTTTCGTCCTGCTTCTGTATCGTTGGTGAATACGTTCAGTACTGAAGTGAGTTCAGATGTGGCAGTGCCAAGCCACGGCACTCCTTCACTACAACCCGCATCAGCGGCAACGCCTCTAACTGAACCTAAGCAAACGTCGGTGGCTCCTGTATCGGACAGTCAGGTTAATGAGCCACAAAGGCATGAGGATACTCAGCCTGATTATGGCATCGTTCAAGATTACGATAACCGTTATGCGGATATGAATGATGACATGTCCAGTGCAATGGAATATGCCCCAGAATCGTATGAGCCTGCACCAGTTCCTCAACCACCGGCACCTTCTTCAGCTCCACGTCCCTCACCGATTGCAGGGCTGCGACACCAGTTGCGTTCACAGCGCCAAGGGGTTGCTCAGTCAGCAAAAGGAGTGAATGAAACAAAGAGCAACGAGACAAAAAAGCCTAATGCGGCATCGACTAAATCTGAATCTGTGCTTGAGCGTGTTGCCTCGCATGGAAAATCAGCTCGAGTGTCGCCTTTGTCAACATCCGCTCCTGAAGCCGCCCCAACCTTGGACAACGAGCCTTATCAGTGGCGTCCAACGCTGCAACCTGTGGTGGTTGAACAACAAAAAACAGAGCTGACACCAACACAAATTAAGCAAGCGCTAGAACATATTAAAACGCCAGAGATGGCAGAAAAGTTACTTGCAGAATCGATAGAACAAGATGAGTGGGCAGCTCTGATCCACCAGCTCGATATTGCCAAGTTAGTGGAACAATTAGCACTTAATTCTGTCTACCACAAATCGGGCTCATCAATTGAGCTAGTGCTGCGGCCAAGTCAGGCCCATCTTAATACCGATAAAGCACAAAGCGAGTTGTTAGAAGCGCTCGATGAGAGATTAGCTGAAGAGTGCCACCTTAGCGTGACAATTGGTGAGCAAGGTGAGACTCCATTGGAGCTTAGAGAGCGTCTTTACCAACTCAAATTAGAGCAAGCATTGAACAGCTTGGAGGCCGACCCTCACGTAATGTTCTTCAAGCGACGTTTTGATGCGGAACTTGATCGCGACAGTGTGCGGCCGATTTAATCAATTAAGCGAGTGTGGGGTTGAATCTATATGTTATGACCCCACCTTATGTGAAACACTCAATTCAACCAGAGAGATAAACATGTTTGGTAAAGGCGGTATGGGCAACCTAATGAAGCAAGCCCAACAAATGCAAGAGCGCATGCAAAAGCTACAAGAAGAAATTGCGAATATGGAAGTGGTTGGTGAGTCTGGTGCTGGTCTGGTAAAAGTGACCATTACTGGTAGCCACAGCGTACGCCGTGTAGAGATTGATGAAAGCTTAATGGAAGACGACAAAGAGATGCTAGAAGATCTGATTGCCGCCGCTTTCAATGATGCTGCGCGCCGCGTGGAAGAGACTCAAAAAGAAAAAATGGCTTCTGTCACTGGTGGCATGCAATTACCACCAGGTATGAAAATGCCGTTTTAACGAACGACCTTTTTAACAAACAAAATAGGTTACTAATGCGTACCAGTCATATGCTGGAGCATTTGATGGAGGCCTTACGTTGTCTGCCTGGGGTGGGTCCCAAGTCAGCGCAGCGTATGGCCTTTCATTTGTTACAGCGCGATAGAAAAGGCGGCTTACAGCTCGCCGATGCTTTAAGCCAAGCCATGACAGAAATTGGACATTGCAGTGAATGTCGAACTTTCACTGAAGAAGAAACTTGTCATATTTGTAGCAACCCTAAACGGCAGGATAACGGCCAACTCTGTGTAGTCGAAAGCCCTGCTGATATTGCGGCCATTGAAGCTACAGGCCAATATTCTGGACGTTATTTTGTGCTGATGGGGCACTTATCACCTTTAGATGGTATCGGCCCGAGTGATATTGGTTTAGATACGCTGGATTACCGTTTGCAACGTGGTGGCATTGCCGAAGTCATTCTTGCCACTAACCCAACCGTTGAAGGGGAAGCCACCGCGCACTACATTGCGGAATTATGTCGCGCCCATCAAGTCTCTGCGAGCCGTATTGCTCATGGTGTGCCTGTTGGCGGTGAGCTTGAGCTTGTTGATGGCACGACGCTATCACATTCTTTGCTTGGCAGACAAAAGCTGTAGCACCTTTCGAATCATTGCCCTAGCTGCTGGGGCAATTTTGAGTGACGCCATTAATTAATGGCAAACAAAGCAGTGCCATCAAGTGATTTTTTCGAGTTCGGTAATGTTGCTCAAAGCTTCTTGGTTCGTGTTGCCACAGACCATCGGGCAAGGCTTAAATTCGTGGCATACTTTTGGACGTTCAGGCTTACCAAATAACTTGCACAAATTAGCGTCATTAAGTTGAATGCAACGTACACCTGCTGGCTTTCCTTGCTCCATACCCGGGATGGAGGAAGAAATACTAGGGGCGATACAACACGCACCACAACCAAGTCTGCATTCCATAATTGAGTACCAGTAAAAAGAAAAGGGTGACGATCCTAGCAGATGTGACCGAAGTGTACAGCAATAGCTTCCTAAATTAACCAGCCGTTTTTATCCTTGAACTTTGGTTGGTGTGGAGGTATAACACGCACCCCATTCGTTAAGTAAGATAGAGACTCATGAACACACCATTCTGGCAAAATAAGAAATTAGAACAAATGACGGAATCGGAGTGGGAGTCGCTTTGTGATGGATGCGGTAAGTGTTGCTTACACAAGTTAATGGATGAAGATAGTGATGAGGTCTATTACACCAATGTCGCTTGCAGTTGGTTAAACAGCGATACCTGCTCATGCAAGGATTATCCAAACCGTTTCAATTCTGGTGAGGAGTGCTTAAAACTGACGCGTGATAAAATTGATGAATTTAACTGGTTGCCGGATACGTGTGCCTATCGTGTACTGTCAGAAGGCAAAACATTGCCGCAATGGCATCCTTTGATTACCGGCTCCAAAGAGGCGATGCACGCCGCGCAAGAAAGTGTTCGCAACAAAGTCGTTTATGAGATTGATGTTATCGACTGGGAGGACCACATCATCAATCATCCAAACCGCAATTAATATCCAATAGAAATCTAAAAAATTAGAGAAGCAGTAACAAACCTCCTACTGTTGCCGCGGCGGAAAAATATTTCCCTGCGGAATAGGAGCTATCATCTTCTTCTGGTTTTTTATCTGGATGATCTAATCCCAAAGCACCATGAGCAAATGATTCCACTTTGCCAGTCACGGTTTTCTCTTTGTTTTCTAACTTACTCTCTTTGTCGAGTTGTTGCAGCGCTGCGAGCAAGGCTTTGCCTTCATCAGACAAAGTGACGGTATTCTGCTCCACTTTGAGCGGGGCAGAGGGGGGGGATGCCGCTGTAGAATTTGCTTGAGCCTTAACTTGCTGGAGTGAATGCAGTTGCGCTGAGCTTGTCCCTACCGGTGTCATACTTCTCTCCTATAAATGCCATCAGTTAATGTATCGACAGATTTATGAAAAACTTGTGCAAAAAATTCGCAATTTGTATGAAGTATGTACAAGCAAAAAACGCGCCTACTTTATATGAAAAGAATAAGCAGGCCCGTTATTCACCGCTAATTAGTCGCAAGTGAGATCTGTATTGCGATTCTTTATCTGTTGATAGGCTTGCATGCGATGCTCTGCTTGAACATAGGCGGTGGGAATTGGCAGTACAGTGAGTTGGAAATCAGGGTACGATGCCTGGGTATCCTCTACGGGCGTGATGATGGCAATCTTTAAATCAGGATTTCGACTAAGGATAGAATGCGCCGTGCCTAAACCCTGCTCGGTGTGGAACTTACCTGCGATGTGCATCACCTGAGCTGTCGGGTGGTTTTGTAAATAATCCACCATGCTTTCTGCCATTGTTTCATCCCAAGCGACCTGAGCTGCGTACTGTTTTTCAGTTTGCTCTTTTGAACCGTGGTGCATTGATTCCATGAACTTCGCTTTGTAGGGAGAGGTTGAGGTGTCAATTTGGTGTGCAACCTGAGCCCGCTCTACTGGCGTTAATTTATCAAGGTATTTGATCCCTACTTTGCCGATACAACGTACGAAAGGTTTAGGCGCATTAGCGGCAATGACATCCAACTGCTGTGATTTTGCAAATTCAACCAGTGGGCGGTAGTCACTTTGGTAGTTTGGCCACGCTCTGGTCTGAGAAATAAGGTATTGTTCGCCGATTTCTCCTGCTAGATAGCGGTTCAGTATCTCTTGTTCATCGCGTGAAAATTGTTCCATAGACAAGGCTACATGGGTGTTTTCGCGGCTGAGTTGTGCCAATAGCTCGGTTTGGAAGCGATGAATGGCTGGGTGTGTATGCCACTCACCGACTAAAATGATATCGGCATTTTTTATCTCATTCGGCAGCGAATTGAGATTCAATGGTTTGCCGCTAGGGGTAGATAATTGGTAGTCATAAAAGTGAGCAATGGGCTTCGGCTGGTGCGAAGCACAGCCAAAAAGTGGTAATAGTAGAGCCAGAGAAGTAACTAAGCGCATGAGTGTCTCCATTTTGAATTTGGCATAATAATGGAGACACTGTGGATTTGCAATATAATGAGAATTATTATCAACTAACTTTGCGATAAACGCTGATCATAAAATCGGCCTCACAATTAAATTGCTCAGCTTGCTTTAATTGCGCTCTTAGCTCATCACTGGCCCGCCATGCAAACGGCGTCATCTGTAATAAATCAAAAGCATCGTTACCGCTTAATGCCATGGTGTAGTGCAGTTTTTGTTGCTCTACTAATGTAAACCCAGCTATCTCTTCTGCGGTTTCATCATGCAGTTGAACATTAGGATAGATCCCTTCTTTTAACTGATAGAGGTGCCTTGCCGCGGGTGTAACGGTAATCACCACTCCTTGCTTTTTAATGCAGCGGTAAAGCTCTTGTGCTTTACAGGGCGCATAAATTCGTAATATACCGGCTAGGGAAACATCGTCAAAGGGCAAGCTGTGGCTGGAGGCAACGACAAAGTTGACCATAGGGTAGCGCTTTGCTGCATAACGGACGGCGATTTTAGAGATATCTAACCCATAGGTGACCGATTGTGTCGAGTGTTGTGCAAGCGTTTGAGCGACAAATTGGGTGTAGTAACCTTCGCCGCAGCCGATGTCTAAAAACTGATAAGAAGAATCTTGCAGATACTTACTGCACAACTGAGCGACCGTCTGACGCATCAGATCGTAATGTCCACCTTCAAGAAAACGGCGACGAGCTTGCATCATCTCTTTATTATCACCCGGATCTTTTGAGCGTTTATGATGTGCAGGCATCAAATTGACGTAGCCCTCTTTGGCTATATCAAATTGATGATTATTTTCACATTTCAATATTTGCTGCTGTTGCAACAGAGGTTGCTGGCAAAGGGGGCACAGATACGCCATGAAAATCTCGCTTGAAAAACAAAGGCGCCAGTTTAGCGTCTGCGGCTAGAAATAAAAAGGACAGCGTGATTTCACTGCCCTCAGCATGAGTATGATGACGGAAAATTCGCCAAAAAAGCTTAGTTGGAAAAAACCGTCGTGACGAGCTGATGGCTTTCACCTGGTTGCAAGGTTTTTCCTGCGGACAAGCAAGGGGCATGCAGTGTAGATTCAACACACAGCATCGTTTGATAACCATCGTCAGGCATATCTGCCATTGATTGAGCGCCTTGAGCCCATGGGTTCCACAAGACGGCAGAGTTGTGTCCAGTGTTTTCAACCACTAACGTGCGATTCAAAACAGGATCTTGGACCTGAATTTGTGCTTCAGGCGCGGTATAGACGCGATCAATCGTATCGGTGAGGACCAGTGTTGAACCACCTTGACACATTTTTGCATCTTGTAAGCTGTCTATATATTCAACGCCCATACCTGTAGTAGTGGTCTGGGTAATATTACCAACCTTGAGGTAGCTGTGCAGCGCTGCAGAAAACGTCCATGCTTTCTCATCCGTATTGGTCGTTTCTAAAGTGACTTTTAACTTGTCACCGATTTCAACATAAAGACGGGTTTGGAATTGAAATGGCCAAATAGCCAGTGTTTGGGGCGAATGGTCGAGCCCTAGCACGATAATGACGCCCTGCTCGTTTTCTCTATGTTCAATCAATGCCCATTCACTGGTGCGTGCGAAACCATGGGCTGGTGCAGCAATACGGCCAAACCATGGCCAACAAACAGGGATCCCGCCTCTTAGAGCGGCTTTACCGTCAAAAATGGCCGTGTCACTCATCCAAATGAGCTCATCTTGTCCTTTAGGAGTGAATGAGATGACATGGCCGCCATGCAGTGTAATTCCGGCGGTCGCTTTGTCATGAATAACGCGAACAATTTTAACGCCCTCTTTCTCAACGATGGTGACGTTGTCAGAAAGATAAGTCAGGGTAGGGAGAGATTGCAGATCCATAAATTCGATACCTCATACCATTCCTACCGGATAAATAAGTGAGGAACGGCTCGGATTGTCTAACGCAGTCCCATTAATGGAAGGGACAGATACTAAAAAGGCGACACAATGGCCGCCTTTTTGTTCTCAACGAATTTCTTCGCTAAACACTACGATTATTTAGAAACGTGAGCGATTAGGTCTAGAACTTTGTTTGAGTAACCGATTTCGTTGTCGTACCAAGATACAACTTTAACGAATTTGTCAGTTAGTGCGATACCAGCTTTAGCATCGAATACAGATGTGTTGATCTCGCCGATGAAGTCTTGAGAAACAACTGCATCTTCAGTGTAACCTAGAACGCCAGCGAATTCGTTTTCAGAAGCGCGCTTCATTTCAGCACAAATTTCTGCGTAAGATGCTGGGTTTTGTAGGTTAACAGTTAGGTCAACTACAGAAACGTTCGCTGTAGGTACGCGGAAAGCCATACCAGTCAGTTTGCCGTTTAGTTCTGGGATTACAACGCCAACCGCTTTAGCTGCGCCAGTTGAAGATGGGATGATGTTTTGAGAAGCACCACGACCACCACGCCAGTCTTTCGCAGAAGGACCATCTACAGTTTTTTGAGTCGCTGTAGTTGCGTGAACAGTAGTCATAAGACCAGACTCGATGCCCCACTTGTCGTTAAGAACTTTAGCGATAGGTGCTAGGCAGTTTGTAGTACAAGAAGCGTTAGAAACGATGTCTTGGCCAGCGTAAGAAGCGTGGTTAACACCCATTACGAACATTGGAGTCGCGTCTTTTGAAGGACCAGTTAGAACAACTTTTTTCGCGCCAGCAGTGATGTGCTTACGAGCGGTTGCATCGTCTAGGAATAGACCTGTTGCTTCAGCAACTACGTCAACACCGATTGCATCCCATTTTAGATCTTCTGGGTTACGCTCAGCTGTTACACGTACAGTTTTGCCGTTTACAACTAGGTTGCCAGCTTCTACTTCAACAGTACCGTTGAAACGGCCATGAGTTGAGTCATACTTTAACATGTATGCCATATAATCTACGTCGATAAGGTCGTTAATACCTACAACTTCGATGTCGTTGCGCTCTTGCGCTGCACGGAATACGAAACGACCGATACGGCCAAAACCGTTAATACCTACTTTGATAGTCATTATAGTTGCTCCACAACTTAATTTCTGATTAAAGATAACTGGTAGTAAAATTACAGAATCCAGTAAATGTCTGCAACAGATAATCGGACTTAACTTGTTTAAAGTCAAAAAAAAGCGTCGCTTTTTTTCACAATTAATCGTAAGTGATTAAATTTTAAACTTTATACCGCTTCTGTTTACTTTCAGTTGGCGTAAAATACTTTAGCCTTCTAAGGCAGTTAGAAATTACATACCTACCATTTCATGGTGAGAAAGTATGTGCTACAAAGAGTGGAGTATGCAAGTTTTTGGCATAAAAAGTACCAGCGCAATATTGAGAAGAAGGGAAGTTTTGTAAGTGAAATCGAAGATTGAGAATAATGTTAAACCTGATGAATACTGGCGTGAAAGACTAACGGATGATGAGTTTTATGTTTGCCGTCAACGCGGTACAGAAGCCCCGTTTAGTGGCAAGTTATTACACAATCGTGACACAGGTGTGTACGCGTGTACCTGTTGCAGCAGCCCGTTATTTGTCTCCAACAATAAGTATGATTCGGGGTGTGGTTGGCCAAGTTTTGATGCACCGATCAATGATATTGCAATCCGCTATCTTGAAGATTTAACGCATGGAATGATTCGAACTGAGATCCGTTGTGCGGTGTGTGATAGCCATCTAGGGCATGTTTTTCCTGATGGCCCTCAAACAACAGGTGAACGATTTTGTGTCAATTCAGTGTCGTTAATTTTCAACAAAAAGTGAAAAAGCGGTGAACTTATCACCGCTCTTTGTTTTATGATTACATTTTGTTAGTTGGCAAAGTCGAGAGGAATGAGCTCTGGTTTAAACTGTCCATTTTTGATCGCGTCAACGATTTTTTCGGCGATATCGTCGAGCGCATCAAATTTTTCTTGATCAAACCCATACAGCAATTTGAGTTCAGTTTCTGAAGCGACCGGCACATTGAATGTTTTTCCTACCATCGCCCAAATGTAAGCTTTTTCTTTCTGTTTGAGAATTTGGTTGGTACTGGCAAGAGATTTTATAGCATCAAGATTGATACTGCCTTTTGGGCTGAGTTCTAAGGTTCGATGGAGCAAATAGATTGCTTTTTCTCGATCCCGTTGAACATAAAAAGTAGCGAGAGCGTATTGCATTTCTGCTGTATCTAGCTCGGGTTTACCTTCACGTTGTAAGAATTTTCTTTGTGCACTTTTATCACCAATCTGACTCCAGAGAAAGTATAAGGTTTCCGCGGAGCTGGATGACTGAAGCTCTTTTTCAATCTGCTCTAAATCTTTCCCTGTATTGACGAGTGCTGAAAATCGACGTTGTTTGAGTTCCGTTTGATCAATCGCTTGAATTTGTGAAGCGAGCTCGAGACATTTTCGATAAGCTTGAACTAATCCGTATTCTTTAATCTTGTTGCTATCGCTTGGATTTTTAAGTACTTCAAATCGATGCCAGATGAGGTCCGTACGTGGAACTCTACATTGCCCATCATTTATATTGAGCCTTTCACAGCGCAAATTAGGATTATCAGCACATAGCTTGTCGGTATCTCTGTTATTCTCAAAGCAGCCACTTATAAGAAGTGATAGGCTGAGAATCATGGGCACTTTTATCAAATTCATAATATTAGCTTGTGATCAAATACACTTATTTATTGGGCTTGTCTTGACTCAATATCATGGCAAGTTATGTTTGTGACGAATTCGTTAATTAAGGATAGACCATGGATGCCGATCAACTCATTAACGCCATCACCCCCGAAGCTTACAAGCGATTAATGCACGCTGTTGAAACGGGTAAGTGGCCCGAAGGTACACCACTTTCACAAACACAGCGAGATTCATGCATGCAAGCTGTGATGTTGTATCAATCTAAGCATAATGTAGAAGCGGACCATATGACAGTTGCCGCCGGTGGAGAAATCAGTTTTAAGTCAAAAAATGAGCTTAAAAAGCGCTTTCAAAACGGACAAGACGATATTGTTCGAGTCAATCCAAACCACGAATGAGTCTATTTGACTTGTACAGAATACAAAAATCCCCAATTCATTGAGTTGGGGATTTTGTTAATGAAGGGAAAATATATTGTGGGTGCTTAAAGCTATAAGCTCATTTCACCACGTAATACTTCCTGCATTTTCTGCTTCACTTCTTCATAAGAAAGATTCTGGCTCAGTAAATAGTGAAGCTTGGCTAAAGCGGCTTCGGGTGTCATGTCGTAGCCGCTGATCACGCCTGCTTCTGCAAGGGCACAGCCTGTCGCGTAACCCCCCATGTTGACTTTACCTGCTAAGCATTGAGTTAAGTTCATGACGATCACGCCACGTTCTGAGGCTTCTTTTAAATGCGCTAATAGTTGCGCATTTTGAGGTGCATTTCCCACACCAAAAGTCAGCAAAATCATCGCGTTGACTGGCTGTAATAAGGTATTGCGGATCACTTCGTGAGAGATGCCAGGGTACATGGTAATCACACCGATCGGTTGTGGTGTAATGTTATGGACTCGGAAGGCTCCTTGCGGCTGTTCGCCAACTTTAACGTTACTGCTGATTTGAATATTGATCCCAGCTTCTAACAGCGGAGGAAGGTTCGGCGAGGTAAACGCATTAAAACCATCGGCGTGTGATTTGACACTGCGGTTACCCCGCATCAACTGATTATTGAAGAATAACGTCACTTCATTGATGGGGTAATTAGCGGCGATGTGCAACGCATTAAGTAAATTCGCTTGTCCGTCAGAGCGCAATTCGGCCAACGGAATTTGTGAGCCTGTCACAATGACGGGTTTACCCAAGTTTTCCAACATGAAAGAGAGTGCCGATGCCGTGTAAGCCATGGTATCCGTACCATGTAAAATCACAAAGCCATCGTATTTATCATAATTATCTCGAATATCGTTGGCGATTTGTTGCCAATCTTCAGGCGTCATGTCTGAGGAGTCAATCAGAGGGTCATATTCATGAATGGTGAACTCAGGCATTTCAGGGCGCTGAAATTCAGGCATACTTGCGAGTTGTTTTTCCATGAAGCCCGCAATAGGGACATAACCATGGTCGGATTTTAGCATGCCGATAGTACCGCCAGTGTAGGCGATGTAGATATGTTTTCTTGCCATAGCTAGAAATCACTCGTGTAGGGGAACAGAGCGGGGGATTATAGCGTATTCACTTAATATAAAAAGGGGCGCTCAACACAAAGCACCCCAATGGTTTTTAGTCATTACAGATTGATATTGCTACTGAACTTGGCAGTTTAGGCAGAACGCATATTGCCCTTTCGGATCATTAAAATGGTTGAGTAAGCTGGCATCTTGCACCCATTGTTTTGCTACAGGTTGCAGCGACGCAGGCACTAGCGTTGATACATCAAAACCGAAGCGAACTTGCACTTGATTCATGATGTCTTGCAAGAATTGCTCAGCGGGTGAGAGGGGTTCTTCTACCCAATAAATATTGTAGGTCTCTAATTTTGCCAGTTGTGCTGCGAGCTTAATGGCATCATCAAAGTCACCCATTTGGTCGACTAAGCCATGAACCATGGCATCTTGTCCTGTCCATACGCGGCCTTGCGCGACCTGATCGACTTGTGCCAATGAAAGGCCACGGTTCTCTCCCACCAAACTGATGAAACGCTGGTAACCATGGTTAATGCCCAGTTGCAGAGCGTCGGCTACGCCTTTTGTTAGCCCTGTGGTGACACCGACACCAGAAAAAGGTGAGGTTCCTACGCCATCGGTATAAACCCCTAATTTATTGAGTCCTTTTTCGAATGTGGTGATAACACTAAAAATACCAATTGAACCGGTTAACGTGGTTGGCTGCGCGACAATTTTATCCGCACTCATTGAAATCCAATAACCGCCAGACGCTGCAAGGCTCGACATTGAGACGACAACCGGTTTGCCTGCGTCTTTTAACGCTTGAATTTCATTACGAATAACTTCGGAGGCAAAGGCACTGCCTCCTGGGCTGTCCACACGCAATACGACGGCTTTGACTTTATCATCGTTACGCGCTTGGCGAAGTAATGCGGCGGTGGTATCACCACCGACTGTGCCTCGTGGGTGATCTCCATCCATGATGGTACCACTAGCCACGATCACGGCTACATCGTCCATATCAGCGTTAAACTGTGGCCTAATGGTGGCTTGATATTCGTAGTAGCCTACGGCGTTGTAGCTATCTTCTCCATTGCTGCCAAATGTTTCGGCGAGCGATAGGCGCATTTGTTGGCGAGTGGCCAATTCATCTACTAACCCTAATTTTAATGATAAAGCAGCGAGATCACCCTCGGTCGCTTTTAATTGCGTCAGAAATTCATCCATTGATGGGTTTAACGTTTTCCCGTCAATCTTACGGTTGGTCGCTACGTCATCAACGTACGCTCCCCACAACTGCGTTAACCAGCGAGAGGCGGACTCTTTTGCCGCGTCGGACATATCGTCACGAATAAATGGCTCAATGGCTGATTTATAAGTGCCGACACGGAAAACGTGCGTATTGACATCCAGCTTTTCCAACAAAGTTTTGTAGTACATCGAATAGGCACTGTAGCCTTTTAGCATGACTGCGCCATCCGGTGCCAAATAGACTTTATCGGCGTAGCTTGCCAAGTAATATTGGCTTTGATTATAGAAATCTCCCACCGCGTAGATGGGTTTGCCCGTGGCTTTAAATTCGTTCAACGCTTTAGCAATGTAACGTAGCTTAGTGAGGTTGGTTTCAGGCATTTCTCCAAGAGCGAGCACAATGCCTGTGATTTTCGCATCGTCTTTCGCATGGCGAATGGTCTCTACCACATCAAATAATACATTTTCTTTGGGCAAGTCTTTGCCAAAAAATGAACCAGTCATTGAATCCATCGGATTGATGTAAGAACTCTGTTCAACAATCGGTCCCGATAAGTTCATTACTAATGCGGACTCTTTTTCTATGGTAGGCAGGGGAGAATCGGCATGCACATACAAGAAATAAATCAGTGCAATACTGAGCAAAAAGAACAGGTTGGTTAAGGCTAAACGAATAAAGGTAATGATTTTCCAAAAACCTTTAAATATCAAACCGATAAATCGAAATAGTGATTTCATTGTTTCTCCACTGCGGCTATTCGCAAGCGTGTTTAAATGAATCAAGGGATTAACCTTGAGATATTAATGGCTTACATCCTACGTGATCTAGTATACCCAAACAACCGCAAGATTGATCGGTGTTACAAAAATGTAAACACTTGTTTGATTTTTTTTGTGGGCAATAATATTCTGGTCAGACCATAACGCATAATTATAAAAGTGAAGTCGCCATGTACCCACATCTGTTAGAGCCTTTGGATTTAGGATTTACTCAGTTACGCAACCGTGTATTGATGGGATCAATGCACACGGGATTAGAAGAGCACAAGGAAGGGCTCCATAAGCTGGCCGCTTTTTATGAAGAGCGTGCAAAAGGTGGGGTTGGGCTGATTGTGACGGGCGGGTTTTCGCCTAATTTGCGCGGTCGACTTCACCCTTTCAGTGCCGAATTTAGCAAGGCAAAACATGCGCGTGCACACCAAGTTGTAACTGAGGCAGTGCATCGCCAAGGTGGAAAAATCGCCTTGCAATTGCTGCACGCAGGCCGATACGCAATGCACCCTTTTGCTCAAAGTGCTTCGGCGATTAAAGCACCTATTGCGCGTTTTGCACCGAGTGAAATGAGTGCCCGTCAGATAAAAAAAACCATTGATGCCTTTGCCAGTAGTGCTGAATTAGCTCACCTTGCAGGATACGATGGTGTGGAAGTGATGGGCTCGGAAGGGTATTTGATCAACCAATTTATCTGTAAACGTACCAACATGCGTTACGACGATTGGGGCGGTAGCTACGAAAATCGTATCCGTTTACCCATTGAGATAGTGAAAGCGATTCGCGCAGTGGTTGGTAAAGAGTTCATCATCATTTTCCGCCTTTCAATGCTGGATTTAGTCGAAGAGGGCAGTACTTTTGAAGAGGTTTTAATGCTCGCTAAGGCACTTGAACAAGCTGGCGTGACCATTATCAATACGGGCATCGGTTGGCATGAAGCGCGCGTTCCAACGATAGCGACTCAAGTACCCCGTGCTGCTTTTACTTGGGTAACGGAAAAAATCCGCCCACATCTTTCTGTGCCCGTCGTGACCTGTAATCGCATCAACACTCCAGAAGAAGCAGAAAAAATATTAGCAACGGGTCAAGCGGATATGGTGTCGATGGCGCGTCCGTTTCTTGCCGATCCAGAATTTGTTGCCAAAGCCGAGCAAGGAAAAGCTGCGCTGATCAATACGTGTATCGGCTGTAACCAAGCTTGTTTAGATAACGTATTTAAAGGCAAACGAGCCAGTTGTCTCGTCAATCCGCGGGCCTGCTATGAAACGGAAATGGTTATTCGCCCAGCAGCCCAGCCGAAAAAAATGGCGGTGATTGGCGCAGGTCCGGCGGGGCTTGCTTGTGCGACTACATTGGCTGAGCGTGGGCATCATGTTGATCTGTTTGAAAAAAATGATCGCATTGGTGGTCAGTTCCGTTTGGCGATGCAAATTCCCGGCAAAGAAGAGTTTCGAGAAACCATTCGCTACTTTGCAAATCGTATTGATCAAACCGGTGTACATCTGCATTTAGATACTGACATCAATTTTGAGATGCTCGAACCGTACGATGAAGTGGTGATGGCGTCGGGTGTCGAGCCGAGAAAAGTAAAAATTGATGGTATTGATAACCTAGAAAAGGTGGTGGATTACCAAACGCTGATCCGTGAAAAAACACCCGTTGGCGAAAAAGTCGCGATTGTTGGTGCTGGCGGAATTGGTGTCGACGTCGCCACTATGTTGACTGAGCCGACAGAGCATACGCTTGATGATTGGCTGCATGATTGGGGCATCGATAAAGAGATTGCTTATCCCGGAGGTTTGTACCCATTTCCCGATTGTATGAGTGAAAAAACGGTGTGGCTATTGCAGCGTCGCAAAGGACGAGTAGGTAAAGGCCCCGGTAAGACCACAGGTTGGATCCATAAACGCACCTTAGAAAAGCGTGGAGTGAATATACTGGGTGGTGTCGGTTATGAAAAAATTGCCGCTGACGGTTTACATATCACGCTTGACGGTAATCCTTTGCTGTTAGACGCCGATAAAATTGTGATTTGTGCTGGGCAAGAATCGGTACGTCCTTTTGAAGATAAATGGGCATCATTGGGTGAGAAGATGCATGTGATTGGTGGTGCCGATTATGCTGGTGAGCTTGATGCTGTGCGTGCGATTCGTCAAGGGGTAGAGCTGGCGATTAAGTTATAATCTATGGTCCAAGCTAGTCGGTGGTGTTATCACTTGGAGTGATCAGCCAGCAATCGTAAAACAACAAAAGGCGCAAATCGCGCCTTTTGTCTTTCCTATGTTCGTGAAGAACACTCTTCGCTTTGCTATAAAATGACCGTTTTGTTGCCATAAACAAAAACGTGATCGTTGATGACTTTGTTCAAGGCTTTACTCAGCACATTTTTCTCAACATCCCGTCCAGCTTGCGCCATGTTTTGCGCGCTGAATGTGTGATCAACCGGGATCACATCTTGCTTAATAATCGGGCCTTCATCTAAATCATTAGTGACAAAGTGCGCCGTCGCACCAATGATTTTTACACCGCGCTCGTATGCTTGCTGGTAAGGTTTTGCACCAATGAATGCCGGTAAAAAGCTGTGGTGAATATTAATAATTTTGTGATGGTACTTATCGACAAAACCAGGAGTGAGTACCCGCATGTATTTGGCGAGGACCAAATAGTCGGCGTGATATTGGTCCAGCACTTCTAACAATTTCTGCTCATGTTCCTCGCGGTTTAGCCCTTCATGAGAAACATGGTGATACGGGATATCAAACTTTTCGGTCAGATTTTGCAGCGTATCGTAATTGCCAATCACTGCAGCAATATCGACATCCAAGCTGCCATCATAATTCTTAATCAAAATATCGCCCAAGCAATGTGCTTCTTTAGTCACCAAAATAACGATGCGTTTGCGCGAAGAATCAATCAGTTTACGCTTTGCGTGTGCAGGCAAGGCTTGGTCAAGGTCGGCTAGAAGGGTGGTGTCGTTAAAGTAGCCTTCCAATTCAGTACGCATAAAAAAGTGACCACTGATGTTATCAACATACTCATTGTTATGAATAATATTGAGTTGATGTTTATAACAAATGTTCGTGATTTTAGAGATAAGTCCAGGCGCATCACTACAATGAGTGAGCAGTGTTTTTCTTTCCATTATTAATTACTTCCGTGCATGATTTTTTTCGTTCTAAAAACTAATTCGTGAGCGTGTGAACGGTGAGGCGCCCCGCAATATAAGGGCTATAATTAATCTATTATTAAGTTGGTTTCAATATATAAACGGGTTCACCGTTAGGCTTTTACTAATTTTCTTCCTCACAGAGTGTCTTAAGGCGGTATTTATGGATAGAGAACTCCTCGCACGAAAGCTGTATATGGAAAGAGTGAGTGCATTGATGGGAGACCATCAAATTGACGAAATCATTTTGGAAGACATGTGGGAGAACCGAGCGTCACCCGCCGAGGCGGCAAAAGCAATGACCCAAACGGAGAATGGGTACGAAGGACCAGCTTGGTTATCTCGTTACCTCAATCGCAAATAGAACACACCTAACTGGCGCGGGTTGCACTTGGATTCGCGCCAGCTCATCAAACCTGACATAATGCCCCGCAACGAACACTTACCTCCACTTTTTGATGATTGCAAAAACCTTCTCTTCACAAGGCGCATTAGGTAAAGCCATTGCCGGTTTTCAAGCGCGGCAGGCGCAAATTGACATGGCTGAAGCGGTCGCTAAGGCGATTTCCCAACAATCGCAATTAGTGGTTGAAGCAGGGACTGGTACAGGCAAAACCTTTGCGTATCTGGTGCCTGCGCTGCTCAGTGGTAAAAAAGTCATTATCAGTACGGGTTCTAAAAACCTACAAGAGCAGCTTTTTCATCGTGATTTACCCTTGATGATTGATGCGCTCGGTTTCTATGGCAATGTTGCGCTATTAAAAGGTCGAGCAAACTATCTGTGCCTTGATAGGCTAAGCCGCCAAATGGTGGAAAGCCACACCAACCAATCTGATCCACAGCTATTGACTCAATTGGTGAAAGTGCGTCGTTGGTCATCGGAAACCAAAAGCGGTGATTTAGGCGAATGTGAAGAGTTGCCTGAAGACAGTGCTGTCATTCCAACCATCACCTCAACCAACGACAATTGCCTTGGCAAAGAGTGCCCAAGTTACGTCGACTGTTTTGTCTCTAAAGCGCGCAAAAAGGCGATGGATGCCGACGTTGTCGTGGTCAACCATCACCTTTTTCTAGCCGATCTGGCGATCAAAGAAACCGGGTTTGGTGAGTTGATCCCCGAAGCCGAGGTCTTTATCTTCGACGAAGCGCATCAGTTACCGGATATCGCCAGCCAATATTTTGGTCAATCAGTCTCCAGTCGCCAAGTCCAAGAGCTGGCGAAAGATATTGAAATCGGCTATCGCACTGAAGCAAAAGATATGCGCCAATTGCAGAAAGTGGGCGATAAACTGGTGCAGTCAGCGATGGATTTACGCATTGTGTTGGGTGAACCCAGTTTTCGAGGCAACTGGCGTGAGGCGTTAGCTTCACCATCGATTTCGCGAGAATTAGCGCGTTTGCGAGACAGCTTAGATTTTGCTATCGATGTGTTAAAACTCGCGTTAGGTCGCAGCCAGTTATTGGATACCGCATTTGAGCGCGCCAACTTAATCAAAGGACGAATTGATCGAGTGTGTGATGTCTCTATTACTGGTTATTCCTATTGGTATGACACCACGCCGCGTCATTTTAGTTTACACATCACCCCACTTTCGGTGGCCGATAAATTTCACGAACAGGTGCAACAAAAGCAGGGCGCATGGATTTTCACCTCCGCTACTTTGGCCGTAAACGACGATTTTAGCCATTTCACTCAGCGTTTAGGACTAAAGCCCCAAGCTCAGTTTTCATTGCCAAGCCCGTTTGACTATCAGCAGCAGGCGCGGCTGTGTGTACCACGCTATTTACCTGAACCCAATAGCCCAGGCCTTGCCGATAAATTGGTGCGTATTTTGTCGCCAGTGATTGAGCAAAACCAAGGCCGCTGCTTCTTTTTGTGTACTTCCCACAGCATGATGCGCGAGTTAGGTGAACGTTTTCGAGAAGTGTTAACCGTGCCAGTGCTGATGCAAGGGGAGACGAGTAAACAAAAAACGTTGGCCGAATTTATGGAATTAGGTAATGCCTTATTGGTCGCGACAGGGGCGTTTTGGGAAGGGATAGATGTTAGAGGTGACGCATTAAGCTGTGTTATTATCGACAAACTTCCATTTACCGCACCGGATGATCCGCTGTTGAAAGCGCGAATTGAAGATTGCCGAATGCGCGGTGGGGATCCATTTGCGCAAGTACAACTACCCGATGCCGTCATCACCTTAAAACAAGGGGTCGGGCGTTTGATCCGCGATAAACATGACAAAGGTGTACTGATCATTTGTGATAACCGTTTAGTCACCCGTGACTACGGTGGGCTATTTCTTGCCAGTTTACCGCCCATTCCACGTACGCGGGATTTGGACAAAGTAAAAGATTTCTTAAGTCAAATTTCAGTCACGACACCCGTAACTATTAACAACAATTAGAGACAGTAATGAGCGCAAAGATCCTTGCCTTAGACACAGCAACAGAGAACTGTTCTGTTGCTTTAATGATGAACGGCAAACTGTACGTTCGCAGTGAAGTTGCCCCTCGCGATCACACCAAGAAAATTCTACCCATGGTGGATTCCGTCCTCAAAGAAGCGGGCATCACCTTACAGGAACTAGACGCGCTAGCCTTTGGCCGTGGTCCGGGCAGTTTTACCGGAGTACGGATTGGCATTGGAATTGCACAAGGTTTAGCATTCGGCGCTGATTTACCTATGATAGGTATTTCGACCCTGGCAGCGATGGCGCAAGGCAGCTATCGTTTACAGGGTTACCAGCAGGTGGCGTGTGCAATTGACGCCAGAATGAGTGAGATTTACTGGGGTCGTTATACACGTCAAGAAGATGGCTCTTGGCAAGAGATAGATGCAGAGTGCGTCATTGCTCCTAATACTCTTGCTGAGCAAATCAAAGCTGACAGCATCACTTGGGGCTGCGCTGGAACGGGTTGGGCGGCTTATAAAGAAGAGTTAGATACGTTGCCTATCTCGTGTCAAATGGGGGAAGTATTGTACCCAGATGCACAGGATATGGTGTTTCTTGCTCAGTATGAGTTTGCTAAAGGAAACACGCTAACAGTCGAAGAGTCGAGCCCTGTTTACCTGCGTGATAACGTGGCTTGGAAGAAGTTACCGGGCCGAGAATAATCAGTGAAAGGCAAGGCGTTGCATTCGTCTTGCTCTAATTGTATCGAGAAAACCCCCAGCTAGGCTGGGGGTTCCGTAAAGCTTACAGCTATAAGTCAGTTATATAACCCCTTTCAATTTGATAAAAACGTCTTGTGGTCTGGCAACTGCAAGAGTTAATTAAGAATTGAAAGGGGGTCCCAATGGGGGACGAAAAGAGCTTAGCGCACACGCGAT
>NZ_CAWNMS010000033.1:0-49849 GCF_963875605.1 Vibrio sp. V04_P4A5T148 | reverse complement strand
ATGAGCGATTTGGAGATTTGAAGTTCAAGTACAGGAATCGAGAATTTTGGTGTCGAGGGTATTATGTAGATACGGTAGGAAAAAATACCGAGAAGATACAAAGTTACATAAAGCACCAACTAGAGCAGGATAAAATGGGAGAGCAATTATCGCTCCCGTACTCAGGTAGCCCGTTTACGGGCCGCAGGAAATAGTCATATGCAAATGTCAGATCACTATGCGCCTGCTAGGGCGCTGCCAGTAGGAAAGCCTTATAGGCGCATATGAAAAACCACCGGCTATGCCGGTGGATACTTTTTTTTTGATCTCAGCCATTCACCGATGGCGAGTATCAACCCGACCAACATGCCTGCTAAATGCGCTTCGATAGCCACGCGTGCATTAATAAGCTCACTGGTGTTACTTGAAGCGCCGAAAATTTGCTCCCAGACAACTTTGACAATAACACCAACCACCAACAGCCAACTGCTGCGACGCCCTTGCAGTGCTTCTTGTAGAGCCAAATAGGCAAACATTCCATGGAGCGCGCCTGAAAGGCCGACATAGACTTGCATACGGCTCAAAAAAAGGCTGACGCCTACCATCAGGCTGGTTGCCAGAAGGCTGATTAACCATTTTTTACTGCTCGGCTGAAACACAAAATGGATAATCCACAGCCCTGCGAGGTTCATACCAAGGTGTGTAAAGTTGGTGTGTGTGAAATTTCCTGTTAGGATCCGCCACCATTGGCCCGCTTCAATGGCAGGCCGATTCCACGCACTGAGGGCGGCCAGTGGCGGCCATTGCAACCCCAAGCAGACCAAGCTGATAGCAAGTAGTGCAAAATAACGATTTTTTTGATGGTTTATGTTTAGTAAGCAAAGGCGAAAGTAATTCACGTTATGTCTCGATACTGTTCTCAATGTGGTAAAGCGCGAAAAGCCTGCATCTGTTCTTTGATCGTACCGCTTTCCTCGTCGGTCGAGCTTATCATTCTTCAACATCCGACAGAAGAACATCGCCCAATGGGCACAGCCCGAATTCTCGATTTATCTTTAGCGAATTGCAGGCGCTTTGTTGCCGAAGATTTTAGCCAGCACACTCAGCTGAATGAGTGCTTAGCTGAGCCGGATGTGCTCAACTATGTACTTTACCCGCATGAGACTGCGCAGCCCGTGTCGGCTATGAATATCAATGCTGATACCAGAAAAGTACGAGTTATTTTACTCGATGGTACTTGGAAGAAAGCGTATAAAATGTGGCAACTCTCGAGCAATTTACATTCGCTACCGTGTTTGCACTTGCCGACCGATCTCAAAGGCAATTATCGCATTCGTAAAGCACCGAGTGAAAACAGCTTATCGACCGTTGAAGCTGGTTTTCATATCTTGTCATTGCTTGAGCCTCGGCAAAATTTTCAACCGCTCCTTGATGCTTTTGATGCGATGGTTGCCTTTCAAATTAGCCAAATGCCAGATGGGGTTTTTAAGCAAAACTATATCAGTGAGTAACCGCTATATCAGTGAGTAACGGTGGCAGAAGCTACCACTCAACCAGCCATTAATAGTGATTATGAGCTGAGAACAGTTGTTGATGGAGCCTTTGCGCATAGCCATCGGTCATAGCCGAAATATAGTCACAGATGACGCGCATACCATCGTCTTCATTAGTTTGGGCTTGCCACTTACCGCGCGTTGTTTCTGGCAGTAAGCGTTCAGGATCGGCGCTCAGTGCTTCAAACAGATCCATGATGATCTGCTGGCCTTTGTATTCAAAACGCTGCACTTGTGGAATTTGAATCACATATTGGCTCACAAATGATTTCAGTACTTCCAGTGCGGCGGCCATATTGGGTTCTAAATAGGCGTTAAAGGCGAGTAGTTCATTCTTAAAATGCGCATCAACGGCTTGAATATGAATGCTAGTCAGTAGCGCATTAACCATCCCACCAATCGCATCTTTACGACGATAATGTTTGCCAGCAAACAGCATTTCACTGATGGATGCGATGTGTTCTTCAAACCACGCATCGCCACATTCGGCCAGTTTCGAGGCTGCGGCCTCTTGCCACTGTTGGCGAGTTACCATGCCAAGCACGATGGCATCTTCTAAATCGTGCACGCCGTAGGCAATGTCATCGGCCAGCTCCATGATTGAGCAATCGAGTGATTTAAAGCGAGTCTTGTGATGTTGATAAGGCGTTGTGGGCTGACCACGCATTTGACTGAGTAGAGCTTTATCTTGCGCAGAGAGCGGCTCCGTTACCCAAGAAAAAATCGCGTGATCGCAATCGTATATTCCCTTAGCAGGCGACCACTCTTTAGCTTTCAACTGACGCTGGTGAGCGACTGCATTGGGTTGCTGTACGGCGCGAGTTTGGCTCAGCAGCGCAGGGTATTTTAATAACCCCAGCACAGTGCGGCGTGACAGGTTCATACCATTGTGTTCGGTGTAAGGCTCTAAGCTGGTCACAATTCGGAAGGTTTGCGCGTTGCCTTCAAAGCCGCCGTGATCGCGCATCATATAATTGAGCGCCACTTCACCGCCATGACCATAAGGAGGGTGACCGATATCATGCGCTAGGCATAAGGAATCGATCAAACTATCCGAAGGCAGCAAATCACGAAACTCTGGTTGCTTGAGTTTAATTTGCGCCACTATACCAGTGCCGAGTTGCGCGGCTTCTAAGGAATGAGTGAGGCGAGTGCGATGGAAATCATTCAAGCTAGTGCCATGTACTTGAGTTTTGGCTTGCAAGCGACGAAATGCTGCCGAGTGAAGAATACGTGCCCGATCGCGTTGGAAAGGGCTGCGGTGATCATCGCGGCGGATTTTATGCTCATCATCTTGGCGTTCAAGCCATTTGGGGTCAATGGATATATCCATGCCATCTCCTGCAGTACATTTATGTTTTTCAAACACTTAACAAGTAACTTAGCGTGAGTTAGCTGATCTCGTCCAGCGTTAATTCGAAACTAGGGGCAAAGGTATTGAGAAAATACTCCATCTCAGGTGTATGGCGATCTCGCAAGGTGACGTCTAAACGTTTTTTGGCCAGCGCATATTCATGGTTGCCCGCGCTGAGTTCTTCTAAGCATTTGAGATAGGCGCAGAGTGAATCTGCCTGTTTGACTATCGCCACATCTTCAGGGTGCGCGGCGTCTGAAACGAGATATGGAGCAAAATCCTCACGCAGCTCTTCAGGCAACATCGAGAGCAGTTTTTGTTCGGCGGCGGCTTCTATCTTTTTGTATTCTTTCGCAATATCGGGGTTGTAGTATTTAACTGGTGTCGGAAGATCGCCCGTCAACACTTCACTGGTATCGTGGTACATACCTAAAATCGCAATCCGTTCAGGGTTGACCTTGCCGCCAAATTTTTTGTTTTTGATTACGGCTAAAGCGTGAGCGACAAATGCCACTTGTAGGCTGTGTTCAGAGATATTTTCACTGGAGATGGATCGCATTAAAGGCCAGCGTTGAATTAACTTCATTCGGGCTAAGTGAGCAAAAAAGTGACTCTCTTTCATTGCAATAAACATCCTTGCTGTGTCGGGGGCCAAGAGAAAAATTGGCGATTAAAAGAAAACGGGCGCACTTTTAGTATCGAAAAGTGCGCCCGTTTAGCATATGGAAGTTTACGTCAGAATGCTACTGACTGTAGGTCGATAAGAAACGTTCGAAGCGGCCAATGGCAATTTCCAAATCTTCAATATGCGGTAAGGTGACAATGCGGAAGTGGTCCGGTTTTGGCCAGTTAAAGCCCGTTCCTTGAACCAATAGCACTTTCTCTTGTTTTAAGAAGTCGAGCACCATTTTTTGGTCATCTTTAATGCTGTACATTTTCGTGTCGATTTTCGGGAACAGGTACATGGCTCCTTTAGGTTTGACACATGAGACGCCGGGGATCTGGTTGATCAATTCCCACGCGCGATCGCGCTGTTCGAGCAGTCGGCCGCCGGGCAAAATCAGCTCATTGATACTTTGATAGCCACCTAATGCGGTTTGAATCGCATGCTGCATGGGCACGTTGGCACACAAACGCATTGAGGCAAGCATTTCCAAACCAGCCACATAACCTTTGGCAATGTGTTTTGGCCCGGTAAGGAACATCCAACCACCACGGAACCCGCATACACGGTACGCTTTTGACAGGCCGTTAAAAGTGACCATTAAAACGTCATCAGCCAGTGTTGAAATGGGCGTATGGGTTGCACCATCGTATAAGATTTTGTCGTAGATTTCGTCGGCGAAAATGATCAATTTATGCTTTCGGGCAATCTCAACAATTTCCAGCAGGAAATCACGGCTATAGACAGCACCTGTTGGGTTGTTGGGGTTGATCAACACAATACCGCGTGTTTTGGGCGTGATTTTACTGTTGATGTCGTTGAGATCAGGATACCAATCGGCTTCTTCATCACACAAGTAATGCACAGCAGTGCCACCGGAGAGGGCGACCGAAGCGGTCCATAATGGATAATCAGGAGCAGGGACAAGCATTTCATCGCCATTATTAAGCAGCGCTTGCATCGCCATCACGATAAGCTCTGAAGCACCATTACCGATGTAAACATCTTCTACATCTAGGCTACGCAGCCCTTTTTTCTGGTAGTGCTGCACCACGGCTTTGCGCGCGGAATAGATCCCCTTTGAGTCGCAATAGCCTTGTGAAGTAGGCAGATTACGGATCACATCAACTAGGATTTCATCTGGGGCGTCAAAGCCAAATGGGGCGGGGTTACCAATGTTTAACTTCAGTATTTTATGCCCCTCTTCCTCCATGCGTTTAGCATGTTTGAGTACAGGACCCCTAATGTCATAGCAGACATTGTCGAGTTTTGACGACATCCCGATATTTTGCATTGTATAATTCCTGAAAAATAAATAATTTCTTTATTAAACTACACTAAATTGATGTTTGATAGAATAAAAATCTGCCACTGTCCGCTTTTAGGATACAGATGAGGATGCCCGTTATCACAGGAATCTGCAAAAGATAACTCGTAACCTTGATTTCGTTTCCCTCTCTAAATAGAGTAGCCGTCAGTAGAGCCCGTGTCTCAATGTTTTCGAGGTCGATTTGTCGCATTTTCATCAAGCTATTGCTCGGTTAATCGAGCAAATAAACGACGCGAAGGATGATGACGTTCGTTTTGTACAAATACTGCAAGAAGCTCCCCCTTTCGCGCCAATTGATTGGCTTGAAGCGCAACCCATTTTCCCTAAATTTTATTGGCAGTCACGTGATACGCGCGAAGAAGTAGTGGCATTAGGTCAACTGTATACTTTTTCTGAGGCTGAACCTGCCTACGCTATTCTTGGTCAGGAACAGCGAGTTTGGGGTGGACGTTCTTTTGATGGGCATACGGACAAAAATCGCCGTTGTCTATCCTCATTTTTCTTTTTACCGCAAATTGAGCTGATTTGCTGTGATGGTCAGTGGTCATTGGCGGCGAATATTACCGCTGAACGCCAACGAACCTTGGTCGCACTGCATAAACTGCAACTTGAAGTTAGTCCGTTACGTGGTATGACGTCACATATAAAACAGGTCACCCATCAACCTAATGAGGTGAAGTGGCAGCAGTTGGTCAATCAAGTGCTTGAGGGAATTGATCATCAAGCGTTTAAGAAAGTGGTGCTCGCGCGGCAAACGACACTCAGTTTAGATAAGCCGTTAAGCGCGGCGCAGTTGCTTAAGGCAAGTGCGGCGCACAATCATCACAGTTTTCATTTTTTATTAGCATTTGATCAAAAACACAGCTTTATGGGGTCGACACCTGAGCGTTTGTACGCTCGTCAAGGGCAGACTTTGTATACCGAAGCGCTGGCGGGAACTATAGGTAGGGGAGAAAATGCGAGCCAAGACATGGAGTTATCTCATTGGCTTACTCAAGACAGTAAAAATCTTAATGAAAATCAATATGTAGTGGATGACATTATTGAACGGTTAACGCCTCATTCTGAAAGGGTTGATGTTGAACAGGACGTCCGTTTAGTGCGTTTGCGCAAAGTGCAACATTTAAAACGGGGTATCCATGCGCAGCTGAAAAAGGGTGTGAATGGTGTACAACTGCTGAACGCGTTACAACCGACCGCAGCCGTGGCTGGCCTGCCGCGTAAAGCGGCGATGGATTTTATTCAGGCTAATGAGCCTTTTGCACGTGGTTGGTATGCCGGCTCAGTCGGTTATTTTAGCCATCAACAAGCGGAGTTTTGTGTGGCGATTCGCAGCGCTTTGCTGGTGGACAATCAGGTCCAACTGTTTGCCGGAGCGGGCATTGTTCCAGGTTCAGTTGCTGAGCATGAATGGCAAGAGTTAGACAAAAAAATGGCAACCTTACTGAGTTTGATCAGCGACCATTTTCCTCTAGGAGTGGCGTCATGAAGCATGACCAAGCAGTGCTGAACCGAATTTGGAGCCAAACGCTACTTGAGGAGCTTACTCGACTTGGGGTGCAAGAGATCTGTATTGCACCAGGTTCACGCTCGACACCTTTGACCTTAGAGGCGGCCGCCAATCACAAGCTCTCAATCCATACTCACTTTGATGAGCGTGGGCTGGGCTTTCTTGCTTTAGGTCTTGCTAAGGCGAGCCAAAAGCCAGTTGCGGTGATTGTCACTTCTGGCACGGCGGCGGCTAATTTACTGCCAGCGATTGCTGAGTCACACCTCACGGGTGAAAAACTCGTTGTACTCACGGCTGACCGGCCCGTTGAGCTCGTGGGATGCGGTGCGAATCAAGCAATCAATCAAGTAGGTATTTACTCATCACATGTCACGCAGGCGGTGAATCTACCCAGTCCATCGACGACTATTCCATTGACTTGGTTGTTAACCACAGTGGATGAGGCTATGGCCAACCAAGATTATATGGGTGGTGCAATACATATTAACTGTCCCTTTCCCGAACCACTTTATGCCGAACATGATGTAGATCTTTACGCGGACTATTTGGCTGTGATTGAAGCGTGGCGTCAGCGTGAGCAAGCATTCAGCTCTCGCCAGTACCAAACCGAAACCAAAACGTTAGATGATGGTGCATGGCTGAGTAAAAAAGGGCTGGTGATTCTTGGGTCGTTGACGTTAGCTGAAGCGAAGAAGGCCAAGCATTTTGCCAACAAACTTGGCTGGCCAGTCTTATGTGATCCACAATCAGGCGTGAGCAGCGAATGGGCGCATTTTGATTTATGGTTGCAAAATGCGCGAGCACGTGAGCTGCTTAGTGAAAGTGAGGTGGTGATCCAATTCGGTTCACGGCTGGTCTCAAAACGGCTTACTCAATGGCTAGCTAGCCATGCTCACACGGGTAACGTGCAGTATCTTTACGTTTCGCCCCAAATGGCACGTAATAATCAAAGCCATCTGATGCAACAGCAGTTTGTCACTGATATTGCGTGCTGGGTCGATCGGCATATTGGCAAATTAACGGCTTTAGGTGCGGCGCAAGCGGGTTGGTCGGATCGGATAAAAAGTGTGGCGCAAGAGATTGCCCAACTGGCTAAATTGCATTTGAACGGTGACTCTTCTATTACAGAGATTGGTTTAGCGCTCGATATGGCCGAGCGTAGCGAAGGGGCCGACCTATTTATCGGCAACAGTTTGTTCGTCCGTTTAGCCGATATGTTTGCTCAAATTGAGGGACGTTCGGTTTACTCCAATCGAGGCGCTTCGGGCATTGATGGCTTAGTGGCAACCGCCGCAGGAGTACAGCGAGCCAATCATAATCCAATGTTGGTATTTATTGGTGACACGTCATTGCTGTATGATCTGAATTCTCTAGCTCTGCTTAGCCAAGTCAGCACGCCTCTGGTGCTGGTGGTGGTGAATAATGATGGTGGCGCTATTTTTGATCTATTACCTGTTCCCAAAGCGCACAAAACCGCCTTGTACCAAATGCCCCATGGCTACCAATTTGAACACGCCGCACGGCAGTTTCGTTTAGGTTATGCTTGTCCGCAAACCTTATCTGCTTATCAAAGCTTGGTCCGTGAACATTTACAGCAGGGTACTGGCACCTTATTGGTTGAAGTGACCACGCCGTCTGGGCAAGCCGGTGAGCAAATCACACAATTTACCCAGCAAGTCTATGCTTTGTAGTCGTTTTTATTGCAGCACCAACACAGGTTCGACGTCGGTCGAGCCAGTGTTGGTTTTTCTACATGGTTTACTAGGCAGTGGGCGAGATTGGTCGAAAACGGCGCTTTTCCTTGCGCCATACTCGCAATTATGGATTGATCTTCCCGGTCATGGCGGTAGTCAGTCTCTCTTATGTGATGACTTTGATGAGTGCTGCGCTCACATTTCTGCAACCGTGCTTAAGCAGCTTGGCGAAAAAACACCTATCGTATTGGTGGGCTATTCACTTGGTGGAAGGCTGGCAATGTATGGCGTGGCGATGCAGCGTTTTTCGGCGTTGAATATTCAAGGTTTGATCGTTGAGGGTGGCAACTTCGGCTTGCAGAGTTCTTTTGAACGTGAGCAACGATTGAAAAATGATCACCATTGGGCACATCGTTTCCAAACTGAGCAGATTGAGCGAGTTTTGGTCGATTGGTATCATCAACCCGTTTTTTCTTCATTAAATCATGAGCAAAGACAAACTTTAGTCACTCAACGCAGTGCTAATCTTGGGGCTGCAGTGGCTCATATGCTACTTTCGACTTCATTGGCAAAGCAGCCTTATCTGCTCGCACAACTTGAGCAAGTCGCATTGCCAATGGTCTATGTTTGTGGGGAGAAGGACAGTAAGTTTGTTCATCTGGCACAACAAAGCGGTTTCGAATATCGCCAAGTGCAGGCTGCAGGGCATAATGTCCATTATGAGCAGCCCGAAGTATTTGCTCATCTTATTCAAGAATTTATCAGCCAATGCTAACGCGTTGGTTCAAAAACTATAATTAATAGAACAATGGAAAGCACCATGGCTAAAACAGTCGGTATTACTGAACAAGAATTGTATGCACCAGTCATCTGGAGTGACTGCAGCGCCGAATATGAAGATATTCACTATCACAAATCGCAAGATGGCATTGCCAAAATTACGATTGCCCGTCCTCAGGTGCGTAATGCCTTTCGCCCACAAACGGTTAAAGAGATGATCAGTGCGCTGGCTGATGCGCGTTATGATGAGCAAGTTGGCGTGATCATTCTAACTGGTCTTGGTGAAGCGGCATTTTGCTCTGGTGGCGATCAAAAAATTCGTGGCGACTACGGCGGCTATCGTGATGAGTCCGGTACGCATCATCTCAATGTGCTCGATTTCCAACGCCAAATTCGTACCTGTCCGAAACCTGTAATTGCGGCGGTTGCTGGTTGGGCTGTCGGTGGTGGCCATGTGCTGCATATGATGTGCGATTTAACTATAGCGGCAGAAAATGCCCAGTTTGGTCAAACAGGGCCCAAAGTGGGTTCATTCGATGGTGGATGGGGTGCGTCTTACATGGCCCGTATCGTTGGGCAGAAAAAAGCGCGTGAAATTTGGTTCCTTTGCCGTTTTTATGATGCTCAAGAAGCGTTGGACATGGGGCTGGTCAACACGGTTGTGCCAGTAGCTGATTTAGAAAAAGAGACGGTTCGCTGGTGTCGTGAAGTATTGCAGCATAGCCCTATGGCGCTGCGCTGTTTGAAAGCAGCGCTCAACGCAGATTGTGACGGCCAAGCAGGTTTGCAAGAACTAGCGGGTAACGCAACCATGATGTTCTATATGACAGAAGAGGGGCAAGAAGGGCGCAATGCCTTCAATGAAAAACGCCGCCCTGATTTCAATAAATTCCCTCGTAATCCTTAAGCGTAAAATCGGCTCAAATCATCCAATTCTCCGTGATGATTTGGGCTAGTGGTCTCAATGAACAAAGTCGAATATCGAACAAAAGGTTGAAATTATGCGCAGCGCAACACTGTATCGCTACTGTTTACCGATGGATAGCGGCGTTATTCTCCGCAATCAGAAGCTGGTAGAACGTGAAGGTCTGATTATTGAATTACAAGATGATCACGGTTCAGCGTTGGGTGAAGTTGCCCCATTACCCGGTTTTAGTTTAGAGTCACTTGAGCAAGCACAGCAGCAGTTAATAGCGCAGCTTCAGCTTTGGGTTAGTGGTGAGCTTATTACCTATGATGATCTTTTTCCTTCTGTTGCCTTTGGTTTGTCGATGGCGGAGTTAGAGCTGGATGGTGGGTTGCCTCAAGCCGGACACTATCACGCAGCACCTTTGTGCTCGGGAGACCCTGATGAACTGATCCCGCTTCTGAACGCGCTACCGGGCGATCATAGAGTTGCGAAGATTAAAGTTGGGCTGTACGAAGCGATTCGCGATGGGATGATCGTAAATCTGTTTTTAGAATCCATGCCTGATTTGCAATTGCGTCTTGATGCTAACCAAGCTTGGACACCCGCTAAAGCTGAAAAATTTGCCCAATATGTCTCTCCTTCGCTGCGTCAACGCATTGCGTTTTTGGAAGAGCCGTGTCCATCTCCCAGTGACAGCTTGGCTTTCGCTATCAATACGGGCATTGCGATTGCGTGGGATGAAACCTTACAGCAAGCCGTTCGCCGTGCAGATTTTCAGCTAGAAGATCTGACGGGAGCGAAAGCCATTGTGATTAAACCGACCTTGATTGGGTCGGTACAGCGCTGTATCACTTTGATTGAAAAAGCTAAAACATTAGGCATTCAAGCCGTTATTAGCTCTAGCATCGAATCGAGCTTAGGGCTTTGCCAATTAGCTCGTTTTGCGCAGTGGCAACTGCCTAATGAAATTCCGGGGCTAGATACGATTAGTTTGTTTAAAGCACAACTCGAAAGCGCATGGCCCAACAGCGCATTGCCGATACAAACGCTCGCACAGCAAACGGTGGTTTGGCAATCTCAATGCGAGTAGGCGTTTCCTTTTGCCAAAAGCCGTGGCAACAACATGCTTTGTATTCGCCGCACGCGATCGCATTGCGTACGGCGAATCAAACCTACACTTGGCAGCAGTTAGCGAACCGTATTGACGCTTATGCTTTTGCAATGCAGCAGCAAGGTTTGCAGAACCAAGATGTGCTGACGTTAGTGGGTAAGAACAGCCTTGAGTTAGTGTTAATCTACCTTGCGTCGTTAAAACTTGGCGTGATCTGCGCCATCACCATGCCACAACCTGTGATGCTGCTGAAACAGAAACTCAGTACCTTATACGGAGAGAATCAACCACATTGGTTATGGTTAGGTGAAGGAGCTAAGCTTGAGGAGAGTGAGCTAACTTCATTGCTCGCTGAGGCTAACATCCAGCTTTTTACTCATGAACATATTACTAACGAACATGTTTCGCCGCCCACGAGCGCTATGGTAAACAAGGCTGAGACACAGTTTGCCTCAATCATCTTTACTTCTGGCTCTACTGGGGTTCCTAAAGCCGTTATTCATACTTTTCAGCAGCATTGCTCGTCAGCCAGTGGCTTACTTGAGGTATTTTCATTTAGTTGCCATGATACGTGGCTGCTGAGTTTACCGATGTATCATGTGTCTGGGTTAGCCATTATTTATCGCTGGCTAGTCGCTGGTGCTTGCTTAAAAGTCGGCAGCGGCGATCTCACCCAAGATATAATTCATGTCACGCATGCTTCATTGGTTGCTACTCAACTGAAGCGTTTATTAGACAGTAAAACACCACTCGCATTAACGCACGTGCTGCTTGGCGGAGGCCATATCCCAAACTATCTCGCCCAGCAGGCGGCAAAGCATGGCATTGAAACTTGGGTGGGTTATGGCATGACGGAAGCGGCTTCCACGGTCACAGCAAAACGTGTTAACGCAAGCCAGAGTGTTGGCCACGTGCTACCTAAACGGCAAGTGAAACTACAAGGCCAGCGCATTTTCATTGGCGGTGAAACCATATCCAGTGGCTATTACCAACAAGGCTTAATCACGCCTCTTATCGATGAACAAGGATGGTTCGACAGCCAAGATCTTGGCTACTGGCAGAATGATGAGCTGTGCATTATTGGCCGCGTTGATAACCAATTCATCTCTGGAGGCGAAAACATTCATTGTGAAGAGATTGAAGCGGTATTATCTCACCACCCCGATATTATTTTAGCGATGGTGATCCCTGTTCATGATGATGAGTTTGGCGCGCGCAGCGTTGCTTTGTTGCAATGCCAAACTATGCCTAAAAAAGAGGCGTTAGAGCAGTGGCTCAATGGCAGGCTTGAAAAATTTAAATATCCCATCGATTATTTTTTAATACCAAATCACTTGAGCGAAACGGGTATTAAAATATCGCGCAAGACCTTAAAAACATGGCTCACCGAACATCAGCTGCGTTATCGACCACTCAATGAGCGATCACCATTTGATGGTCTGGTGCTGCCAATCCACAAAACAGACGGGCTTATCTAACATTTCCTTTTGCTGAAGTTGATAAAGTTGCTTAGCCACAAACTCCGGTTCAAAGAGCTTATCGCTAGACACATTATGCTGAAATGGTTTAGAAAGCGGGGTGTCGGTGGTTCCCGGATGAAACAGAATGGTTTGTGTGTTGGGATGAGTGCGAGCTAGCTCTATCGCAAAACTTTTCGTCGCCATATTTAGCGCCGCTTTACTCATCCGATAGCTGTACCAGCCGCCACTGTGGTTATCCTCTAAGCTACCTATCCGCGCGCTAAAAACCGTAATTTTTGCAAAAGATTGACGATCAATAAGTGATGGTAAATATTGAAACCAACGCACTTGGCTCAAAACGTTACATTGTAAAAGCCATTGAAAGTAAGACTCGTCAAACCTTGAGATACGCTTTTCCGGTGTATAGGTGCCGTTGTGTAGTTGCCCATTAAAAAACACAATTTGATCGAACTTATGCCCGATGTCGGCCAATGTTTTGGCAATCAAGGCCGTTGATTCGATACTGTAGTCGGTTGGAAAATGTTCGCTTGAGGATTGGGCGAGATATTTTTGTCTTGAGACGGTAACGATTGCTGGCGCGAAAGTCTGCGCTTTGAGCTCCTTTATAAAAGCTTGGGCGATGATGCTTGAGGCGCCAATAATGAGGTATTTCATTGTTATCACTCTCTGTTTTTACAAACGCCATTACGGCATTGAGCATGACTAAACCAGCGAGATATCGACATGCGATGTTTTGCAAAAAGGAGATAAATTTGGTCGCTAATCCATTTTAGGACGGGTAAGCGCGTAATGAATAACCAGCGATGTTTGTTGACTAAACGCCAAGCTAGAACGGTCACATCCAGCCCATAAAGCAGATTGCCTTGTTGATCTAAGCCATGCAGTATCGATAACGCCTTGCTTTTGTCGATAGAAGGAAAGCTACGCATAGCATCGCCGTCATTTATGTCGATAAGCTGAACCCGACCATGGTGATCGAAGGTTTTTAATGAACGCATTTCATTGCAGCATAAAGGACACTGCGCATCGAAAAAAATCACTAAAGATGGGGTACTCATATGTATGTCATCAGCCTAACAGCCCGTGAATAACATATTTGTACGTTCACTCTTCAGTATAAGATCAAGCTAGTGTTTGGTTTGCACTCAATCCCAATCTAACGCCAATCCCCCCTGAGTTCGGCGACTTTTTGTTGCATCACTTGTGTTGTTGCCTCTTTGGGGGGGACGGGCTCGCCAGCTTCAATTTCTATATGTGACCAAAAACGAGTCGGTAGCCCACAGCAGGCGCGCCCTTTGGCACGGCTAAAATAGCTTCCCCACAACCCCTTCAATGCCATGGGGATGACAGGCACAGAGCTGCGTTTTAAAATAATATCCATCCCGCGCATGAAATCGCTGATTTCGCCATCCGCGGTTAACCGTCCCTCTGGGAAAATGCAGACGATATGCCCCTCTGCCAATGCTTGTTCTACATCGTTAAAGGCTTGGCGGATAGAACCGCGACGCGTTGCGGAAATAGGTATCACGCCTGCACGTTTCAAAAAGCGACGAAGTGGCGGCAAATTGGCGTAATCCTCTTCCATCACAAAACGAATTAAGCGAGGACAAACCGCGCTCAGCAACAGTGCATCCATATAGCTAACATGATTGCACACCAGCAGTGCTCCGCCCTTTTCAGGTAAGTGATGAAGATTTTTGTGGCTGACTCGATACATGGTATGCGTCAGCATCCACATTAGAAATCGCACCAAGAAGACCGGGACTTGGTAGCCTAAATAGAGTGCAACAAAGCCATTAAGCAAAGCTAATATAATGAAGAACTGAGGGATCGTAAGCTCAAGAAAGCTCAAACAGATAATCCCTAATAGTGCGCTCGCCACCATAAACAGTGAGTTGTAGATATTTAAAGCGGCAATGACTTGTGCGCGTTGAGTGACTTTAGCACGCTGCTGCATTAGCGCATATAAAGGCACAATGAAGATGCCACCGCAGACGCCAATCAACAATAGGAAAAGAAACATCGGCCATAGTGATTGGTAGCTGATAAATTGATAAAAATCAGTAAATTGAGGCAGTTTTTCTGGTACGGAGGTTGCCATTAAATAGCCAAATAATGTAATGCCAAAACTGCCGATAGGCACGATGCCGATCTCTATTCTATGATGCGATAATTTGTCACAGGTCAATGAGCCAGTGGCAATACCAACAGAAAACAGTGCTAGCAAAAAAGAAACGGCGCTCTCTGTGCCATATAAATAGTGATGCGTGAAATTTGGAAATTGAGTTAAGTAGGCGGCACCTAAAAACCAGAACCAACTGATCGCCATTACGCATTGGAAAATAGTACGGTCTTGTTTGGCAATCGCAATGGTCTGCTTGGTTTGCTTAATGGGCTGCCAGCGAAAAACGAGATCGGGTGCGCAAGCAGGGGCTTTAGGAATATGACGGCTGGCTAAATAGCCTAATAACGCAAATAGCACCACCGCGCCAGCAGCCACGTATTTAGTGTAGGGCATCGAGGCAATGAGCCCAGCCCCCAATGTGCCTAATAAAATCGCTAAAAATGTGCCTGTTTCCACTAACGCATTGCCCGGAACCAATTCATTCGGCTTGAGTTGCTGCGGCAATAAAGCGTATTTGACTGGACCAAAAAAGGCCGATTGTGTCCCCATCAAAAACAGTAATAACAGCAAAATGGCGTAACTCTCGGTCATAAAACCGATCGCGCCAAGGCACATGATGCCAATTTCAGCCAATTTCACTTTACGAATGAAAGCGGATTTTTCGTACTTGTCAGCAAGCACGCCAGCAGAGGCAGAAAAAAGGAAAAAAGGAAGAATGAATAGCCCTGCGGCAAGGTTAATAAATAAATTACTGGAAACCGGTAACACGTTCGCTCCAGCAAACGCGACCAATAGCAGCAAGACATTTTTAAAGATGTTATCGTTAAATGCGCCAAAAAACTGGGTGATGAAATACGGAAGAAATCGTTGCTGAGTCAGCAATGAAGATTGAGATTGACTCATTGATGGTCCTTATCGCGCCCAGTGATTAAGATAGTTTGAGAGTAGGTTTTCAATCAGCTCTTTACCATCGATGGGTTCGGCGGCGAAAAATTTATCATCTACGCTTAATAAGGTAATACCATGTACGCCAGACCACAGGACTCGGCTTGCTTGCAGCACTTCTTGTTGCGAGTGTTGTGGAGCAAGGATGGTCAATAAACCTTCAAGCATGGCGGTCATGTTATCGATGCGCTCTGCTTGCCACTGGGGAAGTCGTTCACCATTCATATTATGTTCAAAAATAAGTTGCCAGCGATTGGGGTGCAACTGAGCAAAATCGTGGTAGCAATAGGCCAATTTATACAATGCTTCTTTTGGATCGCTACACTTACCCACCACTTTTTTCGCTTGTGAAGAGAGTTCATCCAAGGTTTGAGCGACCACATGCAGTAATAAAAGATTGTAACTGCCGAAGACATTGACCAAAGTGCTAGGTACGTAGCCAATCATGGTTGCGATTTTACGCAGGCTGAGCTCGTGATAAGTGTGATTTTGAAGAAAATGCTTCGCGGTCTTGAGTGTCAATGCAATCAGTTCTTCTCGGGTGTGATCGTTTCGTCTGGCCATGGTTACGTATCAATTATGAACAACGTTCGATATTCTAGTGGGGTGGTGTATAAGCGTCAACTTATGGACGGTTAATTTGCAATATTCTGATACATGTCTGCGAGAAGCAACGGTTTTCTTGTTTATCCGAAGTGGTTATGATGAGTAAGCCTCAATAATTATAACCCTAAGGAAAAACATGAAACGTTTTTTTTCCCTTGTAGCATTGCTGATGGTTGCTGTTGCGATCACACCGATAGCAGAAGCAAAGAAATTTGGCGGTGGTAAATCGTTTGGTAAAAGCTATAAAACGGCTCCAGCTCCCAAACAGCAGACTCAAAAAAATGACACCATTAAGCAAGATCAAGCAGGTAAAGCTGGTTCGACCAAAAAAGGTCTGATGGGCGGATTACTGGGTGGTTTACTCGCTGGTGGTCTACTAGCGGCTTTCTTTGGCGGCGCGTTTGAGGGTATCCAATTTATGGATATTCTGATCTTCGGCCTGATTGCTTTTGTGCTCTTTAAACTGATGCGCGGTATGCTTGGTGCGAAGCAGGGTAGCATGAATCGGCAGCAGCCTGCGTTTGGTGGCGTGAATAACCGGACGGAGTTTGAACAGCCTAACGTGCACAATTTTGAACAACAGCCTCAAGCCACAGGTGGTTTTGGAGCGAATGCACACAGCGATATCCCACATAACTATCCAGCCGGTTTTGATAAGGTAGCTTTCATTAATGGTGCGCGCGAACACTACCGTATTTTGCAAGGTGCTTGGAACCATAACCAACTTGAAACTGTTGAAGAATATGTATCGGCGAGCTTGTTTGAAGATTTAAAACAAGAGCGCGCAAAGCTAAACGGTGAACAGCACACAGATGTGATGTACGTAGACGCTGAAGTCGTTCGCGCCGATTACGATGCAATTAAAGCGCAGTTGAGTTTGCAGTTTACTGGCCGCTACCGCGATTCCGTGGAAGGCATTGAAGAAGATATTAATGATGTGTGGCATTTAGAGCGTGATTTAACCGTACCTAATGCACCTTGGTTGATTGTCGGCATTCAAGGCTAAGACTTTTCACGATGGATCCAAAACGCCCAAGTTTGTCTTGGGCGTTTTGCTAGGTCACTAAGCTAATTTAGCCGTTGTTTCAAAGGCTTCTAATTTTGAAAGATAAGGTGTTAAATCACCAATATTGCTTTTCACCCAATCGGCACAGTAATAGGTATCTAAATAACGTTCGCCGCTGTCGCATAACAGCGTCACGATGGAGCCTGTTTCACCTCGTTGTTTCATCTCACTGGCAATTTGCAAAACCCCATAAAGATTGGTGCCGGTAGAAGGGCCTGCTTTGCGGCCGAGTAGTTTTTCCAACCAATAGATCGTAGCGACACTGGCGGCATCCGCAACGGTGCGCATTTCATCGACTACGCCGGGAATAAAACTCGGTTCAACTCGTGGACGACCAATTCCTTCAATTTTGCTACCACACTGCAAGGTTAAGCTTGGGTCTCGGCTTTTGAAATAATCATGAAATACCGAGTTTTCAGGGTCGACGACGCACAGTTTGGTATTGTGTTTTTGGTAGCGAATAAAGCGGCCTATAGTTGCTGAGGTTCCGCCTGTGCCCGGGCTCATTACAATCCATGTCGGAACGGGGTGATCTTCCATTTGCATTTGGTTAAAAATACTGTCGGCAATATTGCTATTACCACGCCAGTCGGTTGCACGTTCAGCATAAGTGAACTGGTCCATATAATGACCATTCAGTTCTTTGGCTAAGCGGTGTGATTCGGCATAAATTTGATCAGAGCGATCGACTAAATGCGCTTGGCCGCCATAAAGCTCAATCTGCTCAATTTTTTTTCGTGCAGTACATTTGGGCATTACAGCAATAAAAGGCAAGCCTAGTAAACGGGCAAAATAAGCTTCTGATACCGCAGTACTGCCCGATGAAGATTCAATGATAGTCGTTTCAGGGCCAACCCAGCCGTTACAGATAGCATACAGAAAAAGAGAACGGGCGAGGCGGTGTTTCAGCGAACCCGTAGGATGCGTACTTTCATCTTTGAGATAAATATCGACCCCAGCGACACAAGGCAAATCGAGCTTGATCAGATGAGTATCGGCCGAACGTTGGTAGTCCGCTTCTATTTTTCGAATTGCGTTGTTAATCCATTGATGATCGGTGCACATGGTTCTCTCTCCATCGTTATTATGAGGGTAATTTACCCTTAATGTGAGAGAAAAGCTTTGCTATGTTGCCTGTCATTTTGTAGTTTTAGAGAAAATTATTCTCTTATTCTGGGGGAGCTATGGAGCTTGATAGAATTGATCGCATGATCCTCTCATTACTGCAACAAGACAGCACTTTGTCGCTAAATGATTTGGCTGAAGCAGTGAACTTAACCACCACACCTTGCTGGAAGCGGTTGAAAAAACTCGAAGAATCTGGCGTGATTGCACAGCGAGTTGCCCTGCTTGACCCAGAAAAATTAGATTTGAGTTTTACCGCGTTTGTGTTGATTAAGACCAGCGATCACTCTCACGAATGGTACAGCCATTTTGTCGTGACTGTGTCTGAGTACCCTGAGGTGATGGAGTTCTATCGTATGGCGGGTGAGTACGATTACATGATGAAAGTGTTGGTCAAAGACATGAAGTGTTTTGACCAGTTTTATAAAAAACTGGTCAATGGCGTGAAAGGGATTAATAACGTAACTTCAACTTTTGCAATGGAGTCATTGAAGTACACTACCCAATTGCCTCTGGCATAGCCTGCTCGTCCGAGTCTTGTTATTTGGTGAAGCGCATCACACCTTCTTGCACTGCTGTTGCGACTAAATCTCCTTGGCGGTTGTAAATCTCGCCACGCACTAAACCACGGGTATTGCTGGCCGTAGGGCTTTCTATTGCGTAGAGCAACCACTCATCCATTTTGAATGGGCGGTGGAACCAAATCGAATGATCAATCGTCGCGACTTGAAAGTTAGGTGTCATCAAAGAGACTTTATGAGGATGCAACGCTGTGACTAAAAACCCCCAATCAGACGCGTAACCGAGCAAATATTGATGGATGAGTTGGTTATTTGGCAACTCACCATTAGCGCGTATCCACAGGTACTGTTTTGGCTCCGCTTTTTGTGGTTTTAGCGGGTTAATTACGGTCACTGGACGCATCTCAATCGCTTTTTCGCCACAAAAAACCTTTTTTATTTTTTCAGGTAATAAGTGTGCAATCTGGGCTGCCAGTTCAGATTCAGAGGCAAAATTTTCAGGACCAGGGATGTCAGGCATGGTGTTTTGATGTTCAAAACCGGGCGCTTCACCGTGATAAGAAGCGGTGAGATAGAAAATCGGCCGACCATTCTGAATGGCTTTGACTCGTCTGGTACTGAAACTGCGTCCGTCCCTTAAATTCTCAACATCATAAATGATTGGTTTTTCAGGATCCCCGGGGTAAAGAAAATAGCTATGAAATGAGTGAACAGTGCGATCGGAATCAACCGTATAGCGAGCCGCCGAGAGTGCTTGGCCAATCACTTGCCCACCATACACTTGTGGCAGACCTAAGTTCTCGCTCTCACCTCGGTATAAACCTTCTTCTAGCTTTTCCAGTTGCAGCAAATCCAATAGTTCATTTAATGGTTTACTCATAGACCCTCACCGAGATTCTTAATGTAATTATTATCATTGTTGACTAAGTCAATATCTTGTTAATACCAAATGGACGACCATGACAGCAGATAAAACCGAACCTATAATCATCACCTATCTAACACCATAACTGAGGTTTTATCCTTATGAAAAAGGCACTGTTGCTGATTATGTCGTCTGTTTTGGGTCTAATGCTTGTGGGTTGCCAGTCAGCGCAAAAACCAACCTCTTCCGAGAGCAATATTCAATCTATCATGGGTACGGTTTCGTACCGTGAGCGTATTGCACTGCCGGATAAGGCGCTTGTCACTATCACTTTGCAAGATGTTTCATTGGCTGATGCACCCGCTAAAGTGATCGCAAAACACCGCTTTGAAACTAACGGAATGCAAGTGCCGCTTGAGTTTGACTTGGCATTCGACAACCGAAAAATTGATGCTCGCCACCGTTACAGCGTCAGTGCTCGCATCGAAGTAGATGGAAAACTGCGCTTCATTACGGATACCCATTACGCCGTGATTACTGATGAGAATAACACTAAACGGGTTGATTTGCGTTTGGTTGGTGTTAAACAGTAGTAAAAACAGAAGCAATAAAATAGACGCAATACTATAAAAAACAGTAAAACAAGAAATAGTAAAGCAGCCCTTTCCCGTGCTAGATAAGCGGGAAAGGCGCTTGACCGAAAGGGGCTTAGGGGCGCCACTGGTATGATCGAAGTTTTATTTTGCCATGCTCGTTCACTTCGACGCCTTCGGCGATCAATTTCTGTCGTTGACGTAATAAATCCTCTCCTTTTAGCGAAATCTCTCCTTTGCTGTTGATCACACGAAACCAAGGTAATCGGCTGTTTTGAGGTAGGTTACCTAATGCTTTTCCAACATGGCGTGCGTAGCTGGGGTATCCTGCTAAACGAGCAATTTCCCCATAGGTTGTCACTTTTCCTGCGGGAATTTGATGTATAACTGCAAAAATCTGCGCTAAAAATTGGTTCATGCTGACAATTCGTCCATACTAGCAGTGTCCTAGTTCGATAGTTACCAAGGAACGGTATAAGGAGAGGGCATGCTATTTTCTACCTTTCAATTTTTAATCACAACCTTGTTGGCTGTGGTTTGTGCAAGAGCCATAGGTTTAAGCGAAGGGGACATCCCCGTGCTGGCCATCGTGATCCCTGCGCTGTGGATTTTACCGCAAGGGGGCGTCGCGGGTGTGTTGTTATTGGCTGCAATGACCGCTTATGGTTTCACTTTATCTTATCAGCCAATCGCTCTTTCTGTCAGTGTTTGGGTGTTGCTGCCTTTGTTGACGGTGGCCTTTTCTAAACGCAGTAGCATGGGTGTTATCTTAGTGAGCACGTTGATCGTACTGACGTTGCAAGTCGGTATCATCGTTACTCAATCGGCTGGGAAATTGGGCGGTACAGGCTGGCTTACTGTTATTCAGACTCTTTCTGTTATCGTTGTTTGGTGGTCGGTTGCGCACTGGAAGCCATCCAATAAGCACCGTTGGTGGGCGTTAGGGTTACTGCTACCGCTATGGATGGCCGATTTCTCGTATGCGGTGTTAGTTGCGTTAAGCATTACTGGCATTATGGCGTCGATGGAAAGTTTAACCCAATCCAAACCAGTCGCAGTGAATTGGAATGGTTTGTTATGCTGGACACTTCCAACGGTAGGCTTTGCAAGCTTAGTCGTCTCGCCCACAAGTGATGTACCAAACCCAGTATTCGTGGTTTGGATCTGTTTACTGGCTACTGCTTGGATGACTGATTATCTACTCAAGAGCACCGAAGAGAATACCGAATGACCAGAACACAACTGAATGTAGATTAGAGCATGTTGTGGGTGAAGTTGTGACTTCATTCTTATGCATATATAGAGCATTAGTATATGATGCTCACCTCTCATTACAATAATATAAACGTCATGGTTCGTGCATTTCGGCTAATAGGTCTTTTATGGCTAGCAACAGCGGCACACAGCGTCATCAGTGCTCCCATAATCAACGCTAAAACATATCGAGTAGCGACAGAAGCGGACGATGTTGTCACGCGTATTTTGTTTGATGCCATTGCTTACCAATTTCGCCTTGAGATTGACTATGTTAATTACCCCAGCTTTGATGCGATCTTGACCGCTATCGAACAAGGGGAGAGCGATTTTGCAGCCAATGTGACTTACACCGAACAGCGTGCTCAACGCTTTGATTTCTCAAGTCCTACCAATATTGAATATACCTATGCATTTAGCCACAGCAACGTACAGTTAACCGATCTGGCGAGGGTCGGGGTTCCCAAAGGAACGATTTATGGTGAGCTGATTGCCGCTTATTTTCCTCATATTATACAGATTGAGTATGATGGTGCTCGGCGTGCCAAAGAACTTTTAAGCACGGCTGAAGTCGATGTGGTCGTAGACGCGATTAATCAATTAAAGCCGATGTTGATGGCAGGGCTCGATGCGCAATTGCTTAATGACCAACTGCCTATTCAGCCGGTTGCCATTATTACGCCAAAAGGGCACAACACTTTATTACTCAACAAAATTCAAGAATATGTACACTCAGCGTCGGTACAAAAACTGCTTAGAGAATCAGTACAAAAATACCAATTTGATATCCGCAAGCAGGCGTTGCGTCAATCAGTCATCGATAGCGGCTTAAACGTGCAGCGACCGTTAAAAGTAAAATTGGAGAACATCAGCCAATTTGCTCAGTATCAGCACGATGGTAAAGTGAAAGGAATAAACGCGGACATTGTTTTTAAAGCATGTGACATTCTGTTGCTCAAATGCGAACTGGCCAGCCAGCCAGACGAAACGTGGGAGAGTATGTATGCCGATTTGGTCAATAAACGCATTGATATCCTAGTACCAGTTACCGTCTCTCAACAACGAAAATCCGACGTTTATTTTAGTGACACGTATTACCAACCTGAAGCCGTCTTGATTAAGCGTGAAAATTACAAAGACAATGTTTACAGCAATGTGTCGGAATTAATTGTTGAGCGCATCGGCGTGATTAAAGAAGATTTCTTTGAAGAACTGTTAGGAAAAATGCTGCCCAATAAAGTGCTACATGTTTATAAAACTCAAAATGAATTGGTCAAAGCCTTGCTCGGTAAGGAGGTCGATTACATCGTTCTAAACCGTGCTAACTTTAACCAAATATTGCGCGAAGCGGATAACTTATTGCCGTTGGAGGAAGATCTATTTATCGGCAGTTTTTACTCGTCTGAGATTGCAATGGGCTTTCCCAAAAATAGCATGGGCGCTTCGCTGGCTCCTTTATTTACTCGTGCTATTAAGATGATTGATACGCAGAAAATCATCAACACCTATGATTATCAACCGAATTGGCGAGCAACGTTAGCGGCCGAGAAAACTTTTTCACGCCACACTCAATGGCTGTTTACGTTGGTATTTGGCTTCTTGTTAGTGGTCGCTTTCTATCTACACTCACAATCTGTTACCGATAATTTAACCAAGCTGCGTAATCGCCGAGCTTTATATCGCCGTTATTCGAGAGGCTTAAACAGCGATCTAACCTTGATTTATTTAGATGTGAATAACTTTAAGCCGATAAACGATAACTATGGTCATGAAGTGGGGGATGAAGTGTTGAAAGCACTTGCCAGCCGTATCGATTCTATTTGGCGTGGTCGTAGTTACCGAATCGGGGGTGATGAGTTTATCCTGATTGGGCAATATAGTGATGAGGAGCTTGAGCCTGTGTTAATGCAGTTAGAGTCCTTTACCTACAGCGATTCTGCTCGAAATTTAAACATAAAAGTCAATGTGGCGATTGGTGTGTCGAATTACAGAGATCATTTCATGAGCCTGGAAGAAGTATTGCACCAAACTGATATTGCCATGTACCAAAGTAAGCACCACGGTAGCGGTCAACGAGATAATACAAAGCCTCTTCTCAAGATAATCAGAAGTTCAAACAAGAGCTAAAATAGTCCACCTATTTTATTGAGTAGAAGAGAAAATAGAAGATTTGCTCAAATGGTGTTCACTTAAAACAAAAAGCTTCCATCCATTGGGATTTCGGCTTGCAATCATTACTATGATGCTTGATAATCGCCGCACTCTTTGGCTAGCAAGCCAAGAAAACAAATCAATGGAGGCTCTGGTCCTCCCGCAACACTAACTTGTGAACTCGGTCAGGCCCGGAAGGGAGCAGCCGCAGCAGGCGACGTGTGTGCCGGGATGTGGCTGGGGCCTCCACCCTTTTTGTCGCTGACAAACTTTATCCGTACACTCCCGATTTCTTCGTTTCAAAAGCTAATGCAATAATGTTTTATCATATTGCAATCTGAAACATACATTTTGTCCAAAGACATGCTGATTCATTTATAATCAATTATTATTGAAAGTTGATTTATTAATAACTATTGGTTTATGACTATGCTCAATCCTATTTGGTTAAACACTTTTAAAACATTAGTCGATATTGGGCACTTTACTAAAACGGCTGAGTTACTCCATATGACGCAACCTGGGGTAAGCCAGCACATAAATAAACTAGAAGCTGCTTGCGGTTATCCTTTGATAAAGAGATTTAACAAGAAATTTGAGTTAACAATCTATGGGCGGAAAGTTTACGATTATGCTGTCAAACACTTTGAAGAAGAGTTTGAGTTATTACAGAACCTGGCACACGACGAACCTTTCCGTGGTCGCTGTACTATAGGTTGTTCAGGGACTTTCGCGTGGCTGATTTATTCACAATTACTTTCTTTGCAAGTGAGTTATCCAGGCTTATCCATTGAGTTAGAAGCAACGCCAAACCATCGTATATTTGAGCAGATATTGCAGGGGAAACTGGATATAGGTCTAGTGACAAAAGAACCTAACCCTAAATATTTCGCGAGCCGTATTGTTGGTGCGGAGTGTCTTGCTCTTGTATTGCCACTGTCCGCAGACGAAAGCTTGCCTATAAATGACTTGTTAATAGAATTGGGAGTCGTTCGTCATCCAGATTTCGCTCACTACTTCCAAACATATGTCAATCAAGCGAATAATGATTTGCTTCGTCTAGTCGATTTGGAGGATGTTTCGACGCAAAGCTATATTAACCAAGTGCACCAAATATTAGTTCCTATAGCTAAAGGGATCGGTTTTACAGTGGTTCCTCGATGGTGCGTTAACTTGTTCGCGGATAAAGAGCAGCTAAAAATATTCAACATTACTGCAGATATACAAGAACCTGTTTACTTGGTTAGCAAACTTAATTCACCTCTTGCTAGGCGTTATGAGCAAGTCATTGATGTTATTGATCACTCTTTTAAGGTTGTTTGACTTGATTGAACTCCACATAAGCAGATGATATTGGCATTAAAGCTTCATAGCTGACCTTGCAATAGAAACCAAAAAGGGCTGGTTGTGCTACCTGCCCTTGAAATTTTATTAATGCATCACAGATCGACTATTCGTAATCAGAGGCATAAGTTTCTTCGTATGAGTGCGAGTAAAGCTCAAATAGGTTACCAAATGGGTCTTCTAGATAAACCATTTTAGCGAGCTTGTTATCATCTTCTGGGTGGTAACGCATGATATCCATACGCGCTTTACCGCCATATTGTTCAATGCGCTTAATCGCGCCTTCAAAGTCGTCGGTTTGTAGACAGAAGTGGAAGATACCAAGGCGAGAGAAGTCTACTTCGTGGCGCTCTTCGCGCTCTTTCATTTCAAACAGTTCAACGCCAATACCATCAGTTGTTACTAGATGTGCAATATTGAAACCTTTGAAACCCTCACCAAAAACAGCAATACACATGCGGCCAATCGCTGACTCTCGCTCTTCAATAACTTGTGTATTATTCATAACGATTTTTAAACCTAAAGCTTGAGTGTAGAACTCAACAGCTTTATCCATATCGCCAACCATAATACCGACGTGATTCATTTTCATAATTCGCTCCTAATACCTTTGATTTTTTGGCTTCGTTTCGATAGATGGGAGTATATGGAGATTGATGGATTAAATAAAATTATCAGTAATTATAAAAATGATAATTATAATTATAAGAGAAACGCAAGATGTCTCCGTGTTAGAACCAATACAAATGGCGATAGTAGAAAATGATAATTTTCCGTATCTAAGCCAATCCGTGACAGGCTAATTTAGAAAAATCGTTCAGTTCAGATTTGGCCACACATTTGTTAGTGAGCTAAGTGGTATCGGATATTCAACGGCTCCTGATTCATTGAGTTGAAGAAAAAATCTCTTATTAAGGGATTCTTAAGTTACGTCCGTTATTTTTGTTTACAGAGTAAGCAAAAAGGAAATGCCGATGAAAACCATACGCTCAGCATCTGATCTGCAATTGGCCGTAATTGATCCTTCTCATCCTCGCTGGTTGGAAGCCATACACCTTGTGCGCGAGCGTTATCAGCAAGCGTTTGATGCACGCCTTATTACTTTTATGCCGGCTTATTTAGCTTTGCTTGATCATGACGAAATGAAATCCGTATGCGGTTTTCGCGTAGCGCAGCAAGAGCCTCTATTTCTCGAACAATACCTTGACCAACCTGCCGATGAAATTTTATCGCAGCGTTTTGATTGCCGAGTATCCCGAAGTGCTTTGATTGAATTTGGCCAACTGGCCTCTTTTGGTCGTGGTTTATCGGCGCTGCACTTTACTTTGATCGCTCAACAGCTGGTTGATTTAGGGTATGAATGGTGCGTTTTTACAGCAACGGATCCACTGCATGCTTTGATGCGTCGATTTGGTTTACAACCGACATTGATCGCGAAAGCGTCAGCATCTTGCATTCCTAACGCCAACCAAATTTGGGGCAGTTATTACCAACACAGCCCTCGAATTTTAGCGGGAAATTTGGCGCAGGGGCTGGCGTTGCTCAACCGATTTCATTTAAACCAGAAACAAGCGTGAGGCCTTTGCTATGAACCGAATTTTATCGGCGCTTCATCAACATGCGCAGCAAAAGCCAGATAGCATTGCCTTCATTGGGCACAATGCCAAACAAGAAAAGATAGCGCTGAGCTATCAACAGCTCTTAGAAAAGGTGGAAGCCACAGCACGCACATTACGCCAGTGGCAGGTTCAGCGTATTGCATTAAAAGCTGAAAATAGTTTGGATTGGGTGATCATCGATCTTGCGGCCATGCACGCAAAAATAGTGCTCGTTCCTGTACCTACTTTCTTTAGCAAGGCACAGGTTGAACACTTACTGTATGAATCAGGGGTTGATGTTTGCTTAGGTGATTGGCCAACGCTAGGTGAACCTTTCTCAACGCTCAGCCATCTACCTGCTTTTGTCTATTTGGCGAATCCATCAGCACAGGTGTTGCCTTTGACGCAAAAAATCACCTTTACGTCTGGGTCCACCGGAACGCCGAAAGGGGTGTGTTTGAGTGACGAAAACATGCAAGCGGTCACGCTGGCGATCGCAGAGAAAATGTCCGCGCAAGTTGAGCGTCACCTCGTGATGCTGCCTCTCTCAACCTTGTTAGAAAACATCACGGGTGTGTATGTTCCTTTGGTTCTGGGTGTGACATCAACAGTCGTCTGTGGCAGCGAAGTAGGTTTGACCGGTTCTAGCCAGTTCTGTGGTGCAACGTTCGCACTCGCACTACAACAGTTTCAGCCGTCAAGCTTGGTGCTAACGCCTGCGCTATTGCTGGCATTAATTGAAGTCGTCAAGCAGAGCCCAGCTCTTGCGCTGCCTTTACGCTGGGTTGCCGTGGGCGGGGCGCGAGTGGCTCCCCAATTAATTGACGCAGCTCGCCAGCTCGGCATTCCCGCTTTTGAAGGGTATGGTTTGTCTGAAAGTGCTTCGGTCGTGAGTATGAATACACCCCAACAAAATAAGCCGGGGTCGTGCGGACAGGTGCTGTCTCATCTTCAGGTTTCGCTGGCACAAGATGGCGAATTGTTAGTTAAAGGCAACACGGCTTTGGGGTATTTAGGTGAGCCGTTTAGCCACGAGTGGTTGTCAACTGGCGATATGGCCACAATCGATGATGAGGGTTTTTTAACCATCATCGGGCGTAAAAAGAACCTCATCATCACCAGTTTTGGGCGTAACGTGGCCCCTGAATGGATTGAATCTCAAGCATTGGCTTTGATTGCACACCATCGATTTGTGGTGGTGGGCGACGGGCAGGCTGGCCTCACGGCCGTCAGTGACAGTCCTTTACCTGATCTCGTTACGCGCGTGCAACAGCTCAATAGCGTGTTGCCCGATTACGCACACATCACGCAGCTTTGGTTGGTGAGCGATACTCATTGCTGGCAAAAGTGGCTGACCGCTAATGGTCGCCCAAAACGCTTAGCTATTGAAAACGCACTGCAAGAGGCTCGCTTGGCGCACCACACCACTAATCCACAGACGGTTTTTATCTCTATTCCTTCCTTCTATTCAATGGCTGAGGAGCTTTAAAATGAGCAAATTTTTCCATATTTTAAAAACACAAACTGAGCCAGCACAGCAGCAGATGTTGCAAGCTCCGGTATTTGATGCCTGCGCAAGAGGAGAGATCAGCCTAGAGATGTATATTCGTTTTCTCACTCAAGCTTATCACCATGTTAAACATACGGTGCCACTGCTGATGGCATGCGGCAGCCGCTTAGGCGATGAATATGAGTGGGTACGAACGGCGATTGCCGAGTACATCGATGAAGAAAAAGGCCACCAAGAGTGGATCTTGAACGATATTAAAGCGTGCGGTGGTGATGTGGACGCAGTGCGTCATAATGAGGGTGCAGGGCGGGTCAGCGCTTCCATCGAACTCATGGTGGCGTATCTCTATCACCAGATTGATCGCTCCAACCCGTTGAGTTTATTTGGCATGGTGTGGGTACTTGAAGGAACCAGTGTGGGTGTCGGTGGGAATATCGCACGGTTAGTCAAACAGCGTTTGGAGCTTCCTGATGCGGCGATGACTTATCTCACTTCGCACAGCGAACTTGACCAAGGGCACATCCGTTTTTTTGAATCGTTAATGAACAACATTCAGTGTGTATCCGATCAAGAGGCCATCATCCGCTCTGCAAACATGGTGTTTGATCTGTATGGGCAGATGTTGCGAGAACTACCGCTTCCTTGCGAGTCAATGGTGCATGCAGGTTCGCAAGATTTAGCTTCGCAAGGTGTAAGGTCGCAATATGGATCTTAATCATCGACATGTTTTACTCACCGGCGCTTCCGGTGGTATCGGGCAACGCATCGCATTGCTGCTTGCTAAGCAAGGAGCCAGTCTAGTTCTGGTGGCTCGCGATGGTCAAAAACTCGAGCAACTTCGGCAAACGCTACCCATGCCTGAGAAGCATCTGATTTTGAGTGCAGATTTAAGCACAGAGTCAGGAATAGAGCAGATCAACACCTTCATTCAGCGCTTTTTTATGGGCCAGAAACGAATCAGTGTGGTGATCAATAATGCGGGCATTAACCAGTTTCGCTTATTAGCCAGACGAACCGCAGTTTCAGTGCAACAGGAGCTGCATTTGAATTTACTTGCTCCAATGCAACTGACTCAATCGGCGATACATTGGTTGAATAAACCGGGGATTATTTTAAATATTGGCTCAAGTTTAGGGGCTATTGGTTACCCGGGTTATGCCACGTACTGCGCTACCAAAGCAGGGTTGCACCGTTTTAGTGAAGCGATGCAGCGTGAGCTTGAGGGGACGGGTATCAAGGTACTTTACCTAGCGCCGCGAGCGACCAATACCGAGCTAAATAATGACACGGTGAACCAGTTCAACCAAGCCGTAGGCAATCACTGTGATGAGCCAGAGGTTGTTGCCCAACATGTGCTTAGTATGCTCGAAAGCGAATCAACAACTCGCTGGATTGGCTGGCCTGAAAAAGTGTTGGTGCGATTAAATCAACTATGGCCAGCAGTGATTTCGTCGGCAATTAAAAAGCAGCAAGCGACCATTCTTGCCTTTTTGAACCGTTAAAGCGTGATAATTCAAGGAGAACAACATATGAAAACTGTGTTTAAATGGGCCAGTGCATTGGTCATCTTTGCGGTAAGCACGACACCCGCTTTTGCGATCACCCCTTTAGCTCAGGTTCAATCTGATTGGGCCAAATGCCAATACAAAATGAAGTCGAGCGATGATCAAGAACGTTGTTTTGAACGTGTCATTATGCGTAACACATTAGAGATGAAATCAAGTAACAGTCCAGAACTCAAAGTGTGGCTTGCCATCAATAAATCCTCATTAGCGGGCGTAAAAGGTGGGTTGGGTGCGCTATCTTTAGTGAAAGAGGCGAAATTATTGTACGAAGAGGTTATCGATCAAGCGCCTAATACTTTAGATGGCTCGGCTTTTACAAGTTTAGGCACCTTATATTACAAAGTGCCCGGCTGGCCAGTGGCTTTTGGCGACGACGTTAAAGCGGAAGAGTTGCTGCAAAGAGCGCTGCTGATTAACCCGACAGGAATTGATGCCAACTATTTTTACGGTGATTTTCTTGCCGAGCAAGGCAGAACCGATGAAGCAAGAAAGTACCTGTTGCAAGCACAACAAGCACCAGCAAGGCCACAAAGAGCGATTGCCGATGCTGGGCGTCAGCAAGAAATTGCCCTTTTGTTGGAGAATTTAAAATAACGTATGCGTTTATTATTAGTCGAAGATGACAAACAACTGGGCGAGTCAATGCAGGTGGCGTTGACTCGCCAAGGCTATACGGTGGATTGGCTAGAAAAAGGTGGCGGCGTGGCGTGTGCGCTCAAAACTGAACAGTTTTCGGCGGTGATCTTGGATTTAACCTTACCGGATATGGATGGTCTTGAGGTGTTGCGCGGCATTAGAAACGCCGGTTATTCGCTGCCTGTGATGATCCTAACGGCGCGTGATGATATTAGCGATCGCGTCAAAGGGTTAGATGGTGGAGCCGATGAATACATAGGTAAACCCTTTGCGCTAGAAGAGCTACTGGCACGTCTACGGCTTATCATTCGTCGCAGCTCGGGCAGCGCCGAGGCTCTGATTTCGATTGGTGATCTGAGCCTCTCTCTTTCCAAACAGGAGATTGAATATCGTCAGCAACCCCTCAAACTGACGCGCAATGAATATAAAATTCTCGCCAGTTTGATCACTCAAGCAGGGCGAGTGATGAGCAAAGAGCTATTGCAACAAGCGCTTCATGGCTGGGACGAAGGCAGCAGTGACAACGCTATCGAAGTTCACATTCATAACTTGCGTAAAAAAATGCCAGAAAATGTCATCAAAAATATCCGTGGTGTGGGGTATATGATTGAAAAATAAAAAAGTCTTTTCGATTAAACGTCGTTTAACACAGTCGGCTGTATGGTTAAGCGGTAGTTTACTGCTCATTTCTCTTTATTTCAGTTTTTCTACTGCTCAACATGAAGTTGAGGAGGTGTACGATGCGCGCTTAGGTCAATCGGCAAAATTACTGTTGATGGCGACTTCTGTCTCTATAAAAGAAGGAGACAATGCCGATCTTCATCAACAGTTTGATCAGTGGATGCAAAGCATTGAACGTCTTTCGCAAGCCAACAAGGAGATGGCAACGCAGTATGGTCACCCTTATGAGCGGTACATTCTGTTTCAGTTTTATCGAGATGGTCAGTTGATGTACAGCTCTGATAGCCAGCAACCCGCTTTTAGCAGCAATGCCAGCAATAATGGATTTGGCAGCGTCACCATTGATGGCCAAACATGGCGTTATTTTCAATTGGCGCAACCTCATCCTGATCACGGTTCGGAATACATTCTGGTTGCGGAAAAACAGAGTATTCGTGATGAAATGGTCAATGAAATTGCACTGTCGACCGCGTTGCCGCAATTGATCTTGATCCCATGCGTTATCTTGGTGCTGGTGATGCTTATTGGACGAAGTTTTAAACCACTGCAAGAGCTAAAATCGGCGATTGCCATTCGCAGTGTTCACAAGTTGGATCGCATTTACGTTACAGAACAAACCACCGAACTTTCACCATTAGTGGAGACTCTCAACCAACTGTTGGCTCAATTAGAATTGGCTTGGCAGCGAGAGAAGCGCTTTACGCGTATGGCCGCTCATGAACTTAAAACACCACTGACGGTATTGAGATTAAATGCCGAAAACGCCATGCTCAGCCAGAATGAGCAGCAACTGAAATATGATCTGGACATGATTCTTAAGGGTATTGAGCGTACTGACCGCCTTATTCATCAGTTGTTGATGTTAGCCAAAGTCGAAAGCACTATGGAATTGTCATCACAAACGGTCGATCTCTCAGTCTCTATTAAGCAAGTTATCGCAGACCTTGCGCCGTTAGCCTTAAAGCACGACCAACAATTGAGCTTTGAAGGGCAGAGTTTGTCGGTTCAAGGCGATGAGCTATTACTCGGCGTGTTGTTTAAAAACTTAATCGATAATGCGATGCGCTATTCTGGCGTACACAGTCACATTGATATTACGTTGCATGGCGATGATCAGTTTATTCAAGTGAATGTGACTGATAGCGGCCCCAACATCACGAACGAAGCCCGAGAAAAAATATTTGATAACTTTTATCGAGCTAACAGTGAAAAAGGCGATGGGGCAGGGCTTGGAATGTCGATTTGCCGTGATATCGCCGCGCTGCATAATGCCACCGTCGAGTTGCTGCCGAGACACAACGACAGCAACATCTTCAGGGTTTGTTTTTATCTAAGTTAACGGGTCTCTTCTGTTTTTATCCACACTCTTTAGCGGCATGGCGCAAAAATATCTTGCGCTTTCTCGTATGCATTGGTTGATACATCCATAATGCCAAGTAAAGAGTGAAAGAGATTACTGTGAGCATAGGGCTGAGTGGCTGTTTGACGTAAACAGGTTTGATTCACGCCTTTCGTACGGGCGAATCCGTCAGATAACCAGACTAAAAGCGGTACTTGAGTTTGATCATCGGGTGCTAGGCTGTACGGCATGCCATGTAAGAACAGTCCATTTTCTCCCAGCGATTCCCCATGGTCGGAGACATAAATCAATGCGGTGTTGTATTGCGCTTGCAGTGATTTTAGCTTTTCAATCAGCTGCGCCAAAACAAAATCTGTGTAACGAATAGTGTTGTCGTAAGTATTCACTATCTGCTCAACGCTGCAATTTTCAATATCCGCTCTTGGGCAATCAGGTTGATATTTCGCCATGTCTTTAGGATAGCGCTTAAAGTAGGTTGGCCCGTGACTTCCAATAATGTGCATGAAAATCATTCGGTTACCAGTTTGGTTGGCAATTTCTTCATCTAAGTTGTCTAGCATTGTGACGTCATAACAAGTGCTGCCGTCACATCGGCCTTCTCGCGCAGTTTTATCCAGCTCTTTCTGCGGAATATTTTTCGCGACGCCTTTATCGCCTCCATCATTTTCTTTCCATAAGAGGTCGACGCCTGCGCGCTGCAAGATATCTAGGACGTTGTCTTGGTTATCCGCTTTGGTACGATCAAAATTATCACGATTCATATTGGAAAATAAACAAGGTACAGAGACCGCTGTCGCAGTACCACAAGAGGCGACATCACTGAAAAATATAGGCTGATAAGGCGCGGTATAAGCATTGGTATCACGTGTGTAGCCATAGTATTGGTAATTTTGTGCGCGAGCCGTTTCTCCTAGCACAAATAAGACTAAGGTTGGTTTTTCTGCATCACGGCTATGGGTAATTTTCGGTTGCTGCTGCGCATCAGCGCCGATAATTTGATACACCACGGGCTCGGTAAAATAGCGATCTTTCACAAGACCATAAGCGCTATAGACAAAGTGAGTGGGGATGATCATTTTCTTGAGGTAACTATTGTTGCGTCCAACCGACGAATAGTTCTGATAATACAGCGCCGCAATAATGACGATGCCGAGTAAAGAGAGCAATATTGATAGCGCTTTATAGCCTAAAAAGCGGGAAATGGATTTTTCTACTTTAAGTGGCGAAAGCAGTAATAGAGCAGCAGGGAGGATGCCCAACGCTGAGATCCAGACAATGGAATAGAGACTGACATAAGAGCCTGCCTCACTGCTATTGGTTTCAACGACATTGAGCAACATGTCTCGGTCGACAATCGTGCCGTAATTGTAACTCGCATAACTCACCACAGCAGAAAGGATGAGTAAGACCGCAAAAAAAGGTTTTAGAAAATAAGGCCACGAAAACAGTTGGAAAATAAGGTTCAGCGCCAAAAAGAAAAAAATCGGTATTGAGAACGCAAACCCCCAATTGAACTGCTCAGTAGCCGAAAAAATCTGTGCCAATTTGGCATAAATAGGGATGTTGAGTACCAAGCTGAAATAGAGAGCAAGCAACAAGGTAATACTTGCGTATGAGAAGCGAGGATTTTTCATTGTGGGTTCCATAACATACCGTGTGATGAGAAGACGTTATGGAACTTATAAAGATCTTTTCTTAATAAAGGCTTAAGAAATTCAATCGTTAGAATGAGATGAGTTTTTGGTAGTTACTTATCTTAGTACCTTGCGCACCTTGCCGAATGCTAAAAGTGATGGCGTAAATACTATTGCCGTTCGTCTTTAGGAGAGTCCATGACCACCATGGTGGTGATCGATTTCACCGTTAAGCACTCACCAAGCACATCGGCGTGAAAACGTTTATAGGCGCTGAGATCTTTGGTTTCGACGCGCAGCAAATATTCGTTCATCCCGGTAATATTGTGGCATTCGACCACCTCCTTGGCGTAGCGCACATGTTCTTCGAAACTGAGCTGCGCTTTTTTCGTGTGGCTGTTTAAGCCAATTGCCACATAAGCGACAAACCCGACATCAAGTTGGGTTTTATTTAAGACCGCTCGATAGCCTTTAATGATCTGCTTACGCTCGAGATCCTGCACGCGGCGCAACGTGGCGGAGGGCGATAAGCCGATGCGTTCAGCCAGTTCTACATTCGCGACTCGGCCATCAAGTTGTAGCTCTTGCAATATTCTCTCGTCAAATCTGTCCATGGCTTATTTTTATTGCTCAATATTGGTGGTATTGACCAATATAAGCACAATATTGCCAGCCGATACCATTATTATTTGTTCATCATTATTAAATAGAGAAAGAAGATGGATTACACACAATGGTGGCCACTGGTGGCTTTTGCTTTTGTTTCGACCTTTTCACCGGGTCCAAACAACATCATGCTGATGACATCTGGTGCGAATGTGGGCTTTATGCGCACTATTCCGCATATGCTTGGTGTAACGTTTGGTTTTAGCATTATGGTGCTGTTGGTTGGTGTTGGGTTAACGGGTTTATTCCATCGTTATCCTATGTTGCAACAAGGCTTGCAAATTGCCTGCACCATTTATTTGGTCTATTTGGCGATAAAAATTGCGCTGAGTAATCCTTCGCAGGGAGAGAAGCAGTATCAACCGATGTCATTTGTTTCGGCTGTACTGTTTCAATGGGTCAACCCCAAAGGTTGGTCGATGGCGCTGACTGCGGTGAGTGTATTTAACCAAAGTGCGAGCTGGGCGCAGCTAATGCTGATTTCATTGGTGTTTGCTTTGGTGAACATTCCGTCGGTCAGTGTTTGGACTGCGGCGGGTAAACAGTTGAGCCACTGGATGAATCACCCAAGTTATGTCCGCTGGTTTAACGGCGCGATGGGCGCGTTGCTGCTACTGTCCGTTGTTCCTATGCTGTAGAGATTCGGTGAGACGTTGCTGTGTGGGAGCATTATCAACGCAGCAAAATAAAGTGGGTACTGAGCGACCCACTTTGTTTCTCTAGTTTGCTTGATATTAACCGTTCGCTATATTGCCCATAAAATTAACGCCAATATTTGCGGTGAGAGTATGCGTAGGCACATTACTAGCGGATAGACAGTGGCGTATGCTAACGCAGAAGCGCCGCTGCTTTCGTGCAGCGCATTTGCAAAAGCAAGAGCGGGTGGATCGGTCATCGAGCCTGCTAGCATGCCACAGATGGTGAGATAGTTAATATGGCCTAAAACACGAGCCAGTATTCCGACAGTGATCAATGGAATACCCGTGATTAACATGCCGTAGCCCATCCAACTGACGCCATCGCCTTGCACTAAGGTTTCAACAAAATTACCCCCAGATTTTAACCCGACTACGGCTAAAAACAGCACAATACCAATTTCTCGTAGAGCAAGGTTCGCGCTGGGCGGCATAAACCAATACATTTTGCCAATGCTGCCGATACGCGCCAAAACCAGTGCGACAATCAGCGGTCCTCCAGCTAAGCCGAGCTTAATGGCGGCGGGGAATCCCGGTAGATAAAACGGAATAGATCCGAGTAATACCCCAAGTCCAATCCCAACGAAGACTGGTAGCATCTGCACATGCTGTAATTTTTGGTGCGCGTTGCCGACCATGCCACTGACCGCTTCAATCGCTTCTTGACGCCCGACTAAATTGAGAATGTCGCCAAACTGTAAGGTAGATTGGCTGGTTGGGATAAGCTCAACCCCGGCACGGTTTAAACGCGAAACGACGACGTCGTATTTCTCTTTTAAATCCAGATCGCGCAGCTTTTTACCAAGCACAATCTCGTTGGTGACGACTAAGCGCTGTACTCGCAGCTCAGTGCCGCGTGTCGAAAGTGATGCATCGACCTCTTCGCCAATCACCAAGCGTGCTTTTTCTAACGCTTTTTTATCGCCGACCAGATGAAGCAAATCATTCACTTCAACTCGTGAATCGGGTTTGGGTACTGAAAGGTGTTCACCACGTTTGAGGCGCGAGCACACAATATCGCCATCACTGAGCGCGGGAATGTCTTTTAAGAGCAGGCCATTTAAGTTGGGGTTTTTAATCGCAACGTTGATGGTGTGTAAGCTCTCTTTTTTGTGGCCGTTGTGGATCTCAAAGTCTTCGGCTTCGGCGTCAACACTGACACGAAAGGCAATTCTGAGCAGCCACATGGTAAGCAAAATACCGCATATGCCAAAGGGGTAAGCAATCGCATAACCCATACCCGTCAGGTCAAGCATGTTCTCTTGGCCACCTAACTCAGTCAGGATTTGTTGCCCTGCGCCTAATGATGGCGTATTGGTGACTGCACCGGAGAATACACCAAGAATAACAGGTAAAGGCACATCAAACAGATAGTAAAGCGCGACCGTCACCACACAGCCCAGCAACACAATCAGTGCGGCAAAGGCGTTGAGTTTTAGTCCTGAGCTTCGAAGTGAAGAGAAAAAACCGGGTCCGACTTGTATACCAATGGTGTACACAAATAGGATAAGGCCGAACTCTTGAATAAAATGCAACGTATTGTAGTCAAGAACCACACCCCACATGCCTGTAAAGTGACCGACGAGAATGCCGCCAAACAGCACCCCGCCGATCCCTAAACCAACACCGTAGACGCGCCAATTCCCTATCCACAAACCCAGCACAGCTACCAGCGAGAGAATGCTGATAGAAAGTGCAATGTCACTCATGATGAGTCTCCTGAACAATTTAAAAACGGCTGGTGGGCAAGCTTAATGAACGGCAGGGGTAGGCGTAAGAACTCGGTTAGTGGTTATGTCTACAGCTGGAGGGTTCAAATACGGCATTGAGAAGTCACCTAGTGAAATGAACTCTCGATGTCGTTTTGTGGTTGCCCTGAACTTATGACCAGTAATACTGTAATGAACTACAAATGTTAACTATAGGTATGCAAATTTGTGCACCGGAACGAATATTAAATTTCTCAGATAACTAATTGTTAGATAAGAGTTAAATTTATCCATTTCCTGTGCGTTGCTCACCACTATTTTTATCGAGAAAATAGCCCATACCGCGTTTAGTTTTAATCAGTGCTGATGAGAAAGGGTCATCAATTTTTTTGCGTAGACGACGCATATACACATCGACTACGTTGGTTAGGGGATCTTGATGGAGGCCCCAAACATTAGCAAGAATCCGTTCTCGGCTAAAAATATGACCGGGTTTATGCATCAATAGCTCTAATATGGAGAGTTCTTTGGCGGTTAACTCAATGGCTTGCCCTGCCCGTGTTACGGTCATGGTTGATAAGCAGAGCGTTAAGTCTGCAATGTGCAGAGTGGGCATTGGCGCAGAGTCAGAATGTCGACGTTGCAGCGCATCTAGGCGAGCCAGTAACTCTTCAAAATGAAAAGGTTTTGCCAGATAATCATCCGCACCAATGCGTAGGCCCCGAACCCGTTCTTCAACTTCGCCCAGTGCAGAAAGCATCAAAATGCGCACATCAATACCGGCTTCACGTATTTGCTGACAAAGAGTTAATCCATCGGTGTGCGGAAGCATTCGATCTAAAATTAAAAGATCGGGCTCGCCGCTTATGAGTGTTTCAAGTGCGTATTGCCCATCATTTAGTCGCTGAATGTGGTGACCTTCTGCTTTGAGCCCTCGCTCAATAAAGTTGGCAATTCTGGCATCATCTTCAATTAAAAGAATTCTCATGATTCTTCCTCTTCCAGTTCAAAGGTAAGTGTAACGGTTGTGCCTTGAGCCAATTGGCTTTGGAATGCGATGGTTCCGCGTTGCTGTTGCACAATGTTATAAGCCAGCGTTAAACCAATCCCCAAGCCATCAGGGCGATAGCGTTTGCCGTTTTCGGACCGAAAATAGCGTTGGAAAATCTGTGCGAGGTCCTCTTGGTCAATGCCAATACCGTGATCTTGCAATTGAAGATGAAATTGCTGGGGCTCAACTAGCAGAGTGAGCGTAATAGGCTGGTGATGTGGATCATAGCGCAATGCATTATCGACGATAATTCGCACGGTCATCAGTAGCTTATCTAAATCAGTATGAAAGATCCGAGCTTGCCAGTTTGCCTGTTGTGGGTGAAGACATTCAAGTTGCACTTGATGCGCGTGAGTTAAAAGGGTGGCTTGTCTCGTCACCGACTGCCATAGACTCTCTAAGGTGATAGGGATAAGAGTCGGTTGGAACAGCTTTTCATCTTGACGGATAAGCAGCAATAAATCGTCGATCCGGTAGGAAAGGTGGGTTGCCGATTCATTGATACGCTGTAGCGTTTGTCGATACTCTTCATCACTATTTTGACGACTGCGAAGGGTAATTTGCGCTTCTCCTAAAATGGCCGTTGCGGGAGTACGCAATTCATGGCTGACGTTCGCAAAAAACTCTTTCTGCTGGCGTTTAGCTTGCTCCAATGTTTCGAGTGCATTGGCGAGTTCTTGGGTGCGTGCAGTAACTTCTCGCTCAATGAGTTGACGCGAAGCGATCTCTTTTTGCTGCGCATTTTCAAGGCTTTGTGCCATGTAATTAAAATGCTGGGCTAGGGTTCTGAGCTCACTTGGCCCGCTGACCGATACTCGATGGTTAAGATGGCCTTGTTCTAAAGCTGAAGTGCTTTTTAGCAGTTCAGCTAACGGTTTGGATAAGGTGCGCAGTAACCAGCCTCCGAGTAGCAAGCCCAAGACTACCCCTAGTAATGATAAGGTTACAATGACATTTTCTACATCAGATAATGATTTCATCGCTGCCGCTTCATAGCGTGCAGTACGTTGTTTCTGTAGAGAAATAGCTTGATTCAGCAGCTGGCGTAGGTCGGTGTTATCCACCTTATCAAAGGTGTCACTGAGTAAAAGCCAGCGATCATTATTGTCTGTGATTTTTGCGATTTCCCAGGATCGAAGCGCTGTTTTTAATCGTCCAAAGTTAGTTTCAAAGAGAGAAATGACTTTGATTTGCTGAGTGATCTCGGCAAAGTCTTGGTTGGTGATACCGTGTTGTTGTGCTTGCTCGGTTAGCAAATAGAGCTCGCTGAGCAAATCTTCAATCTTTGAAAAGCGCATGTCTCGTTTGAGCGTGCTGCCATCTTTGGTCAATAAATACTCGGCAAGCCAAATTTTCAACTGCTGTTTTTCCGTGCTCAACTGCATAAAGCTTTGCAAGATTTGATTGGAGATCTGTCCGCGCTGAATGTGCTCATTAGCGACGTTATTTGACCATAAAGCGGTGCCAGCTTGGGCTAAGATTAGGGTGAGTAACAGAGCCAGTACGAGAGATAATTGATAACGAAACATAATGATCGCCGCATAAATTCAATAGATGAGCAGAGTAAGCGATCCGTTGGTATTGGGTAAAGAATATTCATCTGAAGTTAATCTAAGCGCATGGTTTAGGTTCATCGAGAGGCCGTAAATTACTCCCATCAACCACATTACTCCCATCAACTAGATAATTAGATAAGGTCTTCATCATGCAACGTACACATAAAAGAATTTCTATTTCAGCATTATTACTTTGCGGGTTGTTACCGCTGTCCGCTCAGGCTTCTAATTTATTGGTTAATAACAATATTAGCCATCAAGAGGTGCTTGATGCCCAGCAAGCTTGGGGAGAAGCGTTAATCAAGATAAGCCAGACTTATGAACAAAAAGGTCATGCTGAAGCGAAGAAATTGGCACAGCAAGTGTTAGACCAAGCGTATGGCTACCAACAAGGTGCGGTGCTTTTCAAACCTACGCTTGCCAGTGGGGATCAAACCTTTCGTACAAAAGCGGACGGAGCGCTATCGTATTTTGTCGGCAGTGATAAGCAATACCCACAAGATTCTGGCTTTGCACTAAAAGGTTGGAAGGAGTACAGCTTTGATAATGCAGCAGTCTATATCAACGGCGATGTAGCCCTAACCATGGGGCATGTTAAGCTCATCGACAATAAAGGAAAGCAAACCGTGGTGGATAAAAGCTGGGCATTTAAGAAAGATGAACAGGGCCAACTGCGAATTGTTCTGCACCATTCATCACTGCCATTTCAGCCTTAACTGAGGGGAAAACTTTTAGATGTGGGTGATGGTAATACACCCACATCGCAGGTTTTGCAGTAGTGCCAGTTAAACGCCAGCACGCTTGAGCAGGCCAGCCATCAGTGGCGAGCTTGAACGAACCTGTTTTGATTTGTTCTGTAATGTTTTAGCCAACGTCGGGTTATTGATGCTTTTGGCAATGTAGGCCATTGAATGATAGAAATCTCCTGCAGATTTCATTTTATTGGCGTCATTTAATGGCGCTAACAGTTGCACCATGGTTGTGCCACTCATTGCTTGTTGGGTGGCGTACTCTTGTACTGCATCGAGTAGAAGATCGAGATCGACCATCGCTTCGGCACTTTCCACACCATGTTTTTTCATCTCTTTGCGGTTACGTTTACGCATTTGCTTAATGACAAAGGCCGGTTTGTTGAGCTTTTTAAAAGCAAAGTAACCAAGAACGACTGCAAGCACGACACCGCCCGCCACATAACCCCAAATAGAACCGGAAGATTCAACAACAGGCTTTAGGGTTTCAACGGTATATTCAACGGTAGTGGGTGTATCAGACATTATTATTTCCTTAGAATGCAGCTTCAAAATCAGAAGCTATTAATTAATCTGGCAGGGGGAAAAGCGCCTTGCGATGAATCAAAGATCCATGAAAAGGAGAGCTTCTGCCTCACATTACTCTCTTTTTGGGGTGAGGAGGCAAGAAAGCAAGCCCATTTTAGGGATTATTAATCAGTTTGTTGATAATTGTGCGACTTGGTCACACAAATTACGCCATTGCCTCTGTGTGTATGAGCTTAGCGAGGTGATATAAAGATTGAAATGCACAGTCGTCATGAGGTTTAATGTTACGGTAACATTCAGTTGGAAAACAGAATAAAAATGAGCAGTATGCAACGTAAAACTAGGCCTACCCTGCAAGATATCGCAGACCGCGTGGGGGTGACGAAAATGACCGTTTCCCGTTTTCTACGCGACCCCAATTCGGTCGCATTGGCAACCCAAGAAAAAATTGCCGCAGTGATTGAAGAATTAGGTTATATACAAAATCGCGCCCCGGCGATGTTGTCGAAATCGTCAAGTAAGGCGATTGGTATTCTTCTGCCTTCCTTGTCAAACCAAGTGTTTGCCAATTTAGTTCAAGGGATTGAGTCGGTAACCAAAGCAAGAGGTTACGATACACTTATTGCCCACTTTGGTTATAACGTGCAAGAAGAGGAGGAGAAAATTGCCTCGTTGCTGTCGTATCAAGTCGATGGTCTTATTTTGACCGAAACGCACCACTCCGAACGTACCATCCAAATGCTAAAAGCGGCGGGTGTGCCAGTGGTTGAAACGATGGAGCTGCCAGACAAGCCGATCAATATGGCGGTGGGGTTGGATCACGAGCAGGCCTCGTATCATGTGGTGACGCAGATGATTGATAGTGGCAAACAGCATATTGCCTATCTCGGTGCGCGTCTTGATACTCGAACGCAGTTGCGGATGAATGGCTATGATCGTGCAATGCAAGATGCAGGCTTAACCGCAGTTCATATCCTAACTCAAGAGCATTCAAGTTTTACTCTCGGCGGTGATTTACTCGAACAAGCCCTAGAAGAGAGGCCAGAGATCAACGGCATCTTCTGCACTAATGATGACATTGCAATTGGTGCCATGATGAAGTGTGCACATCGAGGGCTGAAGATTCCTCAAGATATTGCAATCGTGGGGTATAACGCGCTCGATATAGGTCAAGCGATTTCGCCAAAGCTAACCAGTGTAGAAACGCCTCGGTTTGAGATTGGCAAGAAAAGTGCTGAGCTATTATTGTCCGCACTGGCTGGTGAAGTGATTGAGCAGAAAGTGTTCGACTTAGGCTTTAGTGTCACCGATGGCGAGAGCCTGTAGTCAGCTTGTTATTCAGCCATTGAAGTGGTTGGGTTTGTCACTTCAATGGCTACATCAAGCTCATGTTGTATCAATTAGGGTAGAGGAACGAAGCCCCTTGATTGGCGGCAGAGACATTATCTCGGCACACTTTAAACAGATCGCGCCCCCAAGTTTGCTGTGTGAGCTCAGTATCACAGGTGGCGATATCGCGGCCTTCGGTTGGCGTTAAGTTCTCTAATCGGCCTGTCACCGCATCGACGCGGATCCTATCTCCCTCTTCAATAAGCGCAATTGCGCCGCCTCTTAATGCTTCCGGTGAGACGTGAATAGCCGCAGGAATTTTACCAGAAGCGCCGGACAAACGACCATCGGTCACTAACGCAACCTGATAGCCCGCTTTTTGTAAGTTGCCCAAAATCGGCATCAACTTATGCAGCTCAGGCATGCCATTGGCTGCTGGCCCATTGAAGCGGACTACAACTACGCAATCTTGATTGAGCTCGCCGCGTTGATACGCCTGCTCAACCTGATGCTGGCAAGCAAACACTTTGGCGGGCGCTTCAACAATGCGATGTTGCTCAGCCACGGCAGAGACTTTGATCACCGCTTGCCCAAGGTTACCCGATAACACTTTAATGCCACCAGAGCGCTGAAATACCTTATCAGGCAGGGCGATTACCGAGGGGTTTTTAGTTTGAGTACACGCTTGCCACTCTAACGTATGGCCCACTAATTGCGGTGATTTTAGCTGATCTGCAAATTCACCAAACACGGGTTTTACGTCGCTGTGAAGTAACTGCGCTTGATGCAGACGCGTCATCAACATGGGCACGCCGCCTGCGAGCTCAAATTCATTGATATCAGCCGAACCATTGGGGTAAACATTCACCACAAGAGGAACGACGTCAGACAGATCACTGATATCTTGCCAAGTCAGCACAATACCCGCCGCGCGAGCAACAGCCAGTAAATGAATGGTATGGTTTGAACTGCCACCAGAGGCGAGCAAAGCCACTAGGCCATTGACTACGCTTTTTTCTGTCACCACCTCATAAAGTGGACGGAAATGCGCCGTGCCATCGCTCATGGCGGCAAGGCGGATTGCGGCATGTTGCGTCAATGCAAGGCGCAATGGGGAAAAGGGAGCGACAAACGCTGACCCTGCCAGCATTAAACCCATCGCCTCAAACACTAATTGGTTGGTATTGGCGGTGCCGTAGAAAGTGCAAGTGCCCGGGGAGTGATACGAAGCGCACTCCATATTCAGCAGCGCGCTATCATCAACCAAACCCGCCGCGTGTTTTTGGCGAACATCGACTTTCTCATCATTAGTAATGCCAGTGGACATTGGCCCTGCGGGAATAAAAGCCGTTGGCAGGTGCGCAAACGCCAGCGCGCCCATCAGTTGCCCGGGCGCAATTTTATCGCAAATACCGAGCAGTAATGTGCCATCAAACATATTGTGGCTGAGTGAAAATGCCGTGGCTTGTGCAATCAAATCGCGTGAGAACAACGACATATCCATGCCCGCTTGGCCTTGCGTTACGCCATCACACATCGCCGGAACGCCGCCAGCAACTTGAGCCGTGTGGCCAAATGGGGCGAGCACTTTTTTGATTTGCTCAGGGTAATCTTTATACACTTGGTGCGCGCTAAGCATGTCGTTGTATGCTGTGATAATGGCTAAGTTAGAACGCGTTAAATCGAGAATGTGCGCTTTTTCTTGAGAGCAAGAGGCGGCGACGGCGTGAGCCAAATTACCACAAGAGAGTGATGCTTTACCCTTGCCACTGTGCTGCTGTGCCTTGGCGCGGTTGAGAAACTCATCACGCAAAGTACGGCTACGCTGAATAATTCGTTCGGTGACGGCTGTGATGGTTGGGTTTAAGGCTGTACTCATGCTGACACCTTTTGACCATCTAAAGTGAGCTCGCGCAATGCCACTAGGGCGCGCTCTACAACCTCATCAATATCCGTATCGATATCAACGATAGCGACTTTCACTTCGTTGTCGGGGCGCTCTAACGTATTGAACTGGCTTTCCACCATGTTCGCTTTCATAAAGTGGCCTTTACGCGCTTGCATGCGCTTCATGATTAAATCAAAACTGCCATCGAGAAAGAGAAAGGTCACATTTTGGTTACCGTCACGGATTTGATCGCGGTAGGTTTTTTTCAACGCAGAGCAAACAATCACGCCGTGCTCATTTTTACTCTCTAAGCTAAAAGCCGCGTCACGGATGCGCTCTAACCAAGGTTTGCGATCGTCATCATTTAGCGGCTCTCCGCCTGCCATTTTGAGAATATTGGCTTTTGGATGAAGGTCGTCACCGTCGATGAATTTCGCCCCTAATTTCTGGGCCAGTTTCGCGCCTACAGTGCTTTTTCCGCAGGCGCATACGCCCATTACAATAATGCTACTACCAGTCATACGGACTCCTTGAGTGGTATTCTGAGCTGGATCTCATTTTTTAAATTCACTTGGAAATATGACTTTATCTTATCCATGTTATCGGTAACATGTTACCCGTAACTTAGAGATTTGTGAACTGAAACACAAACAAAACAATACGTGATATAAGGTGAAGAACATGGAATTGATGACTCAAAGCAGTAACCCTGCTTACCTATTAGCAATCGCGGGATGTGCGATTGCAGCACTACTGATTTTAATCATGAAGTTGAAGATACACGCCTTCGCTTCATTAACCTTAGTCAGCCTTGGCACTGCAATTGCCACCGGCGTTGCGGCGGAAAAAGTGGTCCCAACCATGATGTCTGGTTTTGGTGGAACCCTAGCCTCCGTTGCTTTGCTGGTCGGCTTAGGTGCGATGATTGGCAAAATTTTAGAAGTGACGGGCGGTGCTAAAGTGCTGGCCGATACCTTGATAGGCCGCTTTGGTGAAGAAAAAGCGCCGTTTGCACTGGGTATTGCTTCATTACTGTTTGGTTTTCCCATCTTCTTTGATGCGGGATTGATCGTGATGATGCCGATCATCTTTAGTGTAGCGAAGCGCTTTGGTGGCTCACCATTGAAATACGCGCTGCCTTCAGCCGGTGCTTTTGCCGTGATGCATGCTTTTGTGCCGCCTCATCCTGGGCCAGTTGCGGCTTCAGAGCTTTTAGGTGCTGATCTTGGTCTGTTGCTGATTGTTGGTATCTTGGTCGCGATTCCTACTTGGTATTTTGGCGCTTACCTCTTTGGCCTGTATGCGGGTAAGAAATTTGATATTCCACTCTCTAAAGCGTTTTTTAATACCGAGCAAATTATTGATGAAAATAAATTGCCAAAATTTGCCACGGTATTAGCGATTTTAGTGATGCCTGTGCTGCTCATTTTTATGGATACAGGTCTTAATACCCTTGCGGTAGCAGGCGTGATTGACGGCAAAGCACCATTGGTTGAATTCTTGCGCATGTTGGGTAAAACCCCGGTGGCACTGTTGCTGACTCTGCTAACTTGTTTACTGGTGTTTGCCAAAGATTTTGGAATGAACAAGCTGGAAAAACTGTGCAGTGACTCGTTAGCGCCTATCTGTGCGGTAATTCTTGTGACAGGTGCGGGCGGCATGTTTGGTGGTGTGTTACGCGCCAGTGGCATTGGCCAAGCATTGGCTGACGTGTTATCCGATACAGGCATGCCTATCATAGTCGCGGCATTTGTGATCGCAACTTGCTTACGTGTGGCGCAAGGTTCTGCCACCGTGGCATTAACCACCACCGCCGCTTTGATTGCGCCAATTGTGGCACAAACCACCGGTTTGAGTGAGTTGGATTTATGTTTTATCGTGATTGCGATTGCTGGTGGTGCAACGGTACTATCTCACTTTAATGACTCAGGCTTCTGGCTGGTTTCTCGCTTGATGGAAATGGATGAGAAAACCACACTCAAAACTTGGACTGTGATGGAAACACTGCTTGGTAGCATCGCGTTTGTGATTGTCGCTGTCCTAAGCTTCTTATTATAAAAAGCGTTTTACTATAAGGTTATGAAATGAAAACTCTTGAACAACGATTGAAAGAAATCAAAATCGTCCCTGTGATTGCGATTAATGATGCTAGCCAAGCGCTCCCTTTGGCCAAAGTGTTGGTTGAAAATGGGTTGCCATGCGCGGAAGTGACCTTTAGAACAGAAGCGGCTGCAGAATCGATTCGTTTGATGCGTGCCGCCTACCCAGAGATGCTGATTGGCGCAGGGACAGTACTGACCACGGCGCAAGTAGACCAAGCCATTGAAGCGGGCGTGGATTTTGTAGTCAGCCCCGGTTTTAACCCAACCACGGTGAGATATTGTCAGCAACGTCATGTGGCAATTGTTCCGGGCGTCAACAACCCAAGTTTGGTTGAGCAAGCAATGGAAATGGGTTTGCGCACATTGAAATTCTTCCCAGCAGAGCCTTCAGGTGGCGTGGCAATGCTCAAAGCATTGACGGCGGTTTATCCGGTCAATTTCATGCCAACAGGTGGCGTTAGCCCAAGTAACGTTCAAAACTATTTGTCGATTAAATCCGTAGTGGCGTGTGGCGGTACGTGGATGGTACCGACAGATCTGATGGATAAAGGTGATTGGCAGGGAATTGCGGAATTGGTTAAAGCGCTATAACCCTTTCTATTTTTTTTAAGAACAACGGCTTGCTTCGGTAGGCCGTCTTTTTATTCCATGCGGATCTCTGACCATTAACGATAAAAGTAATCGAGAGTAACGTGCGATCAAAAATCTCGTTACAATCGTCCTCCTACTCATTTCACGATAAGCCAAGCTATGTACGCAAACCGACGCGCAGAATTAATTTTAGTTATCACGACCTTATTGGCCGCTGCGGGCTGGGTGTTTTCTAAACAAGCCATTCAAGGCCTACCGCCTTTTGGCTTTATTGGTGTGCGTTTTCTTTTAGCGTCGCTGTGCCTACTGCCATTTTGTCTTAAAGCGCTGCGCCAAGCTTCACTGCACGATTGTTTAAAATCGATGAGTGTGGGCGTGTTGCTAGGTGGCTCGATTTTTTGCTGGATCCACGCGATTTCCATTAGCGATACGCTAGGCGAGGGCGCATTCATCATGAGCCTCTCTATGCTGTTTGTTCCATTATTAGCATGGCCGCTGTTTGGCACTAAACCGGCGCGCGCATTTTGGTTGTCGCTACCCATTGCACTGATTGGGCTTTTTTTACTGTCGTGGAATGGGGAGTGGGTCGTCGCGACCAGTCAGTTGTGGTTTATGGCTGCGGCCTTTAGCTTGGCATTGCATTTTAACTTTAACAGTCGTTTCTCGGCTAATCTGCCGCCGATGTTGCTCACTACATTACAACTGTTTGTTGGTGGCTGCCTTGGTGTATTACTCTCTTTACTGTTTGAGTCATGGCCAGATCAAATAAGTTTGATGACGTGGAAGTGGCTTGCTCTGAGCGTATTACTCGCCACCAGTTTGCGGTATTTGATGCAAACCGTAGGTCAAAAGCACGCCAACCCCACCAATGCGGCGATATTAATGCTGCTTGAGCCAATCTGGACACTGGTTCTGAGCGTGCTGATTTATGATGAATCGATGCCAGCGAATAAGATTTTCGGCTGCGGCTTGCTGCTCTGTTCGCTTCTTTTCTATCGAATGGGCCATTTTCGTCATCGCTAAAATCATTGCTAATCTTTCAAAACGGTTTTTGCATACTTTCTAGAGTCAAGGTGTGGGCTGGGCTGTAGGCATTGAATACGATGTGGCTCTATTGCACATCGCCTAAAGGTCGACAAATTAGCCCGCCTTTTATCGTCTCTGGGATTATTATTGAGTCATCGCTGTTTGGTAAATACAGTGACTGTAATGAAATAATGGTATTTTCCAAGTCTTGATGACTGGATGCGCCAAACCAAATCAGTTGTTCACCTTTCCCCTGTATAAGCGCGTTTGAGTACTGAGGTTGCTCACCCGAGGCGGGCATTTGAAGCAAATACTGCTTCCCTTCTTGAACTGAACCTAACGCCAATAGGTTGAGATTTGGGTGTTCAACCGGATTGACGACAAAAATGATCAACTGTTGAGATGAAACCTGAATAACAAAGGATTGAGTTTGCTTATTGATAATGGTCAGGTGATACCAGCCGCTGTTCATCACCGAATGGTAAATAAGCTGTTTGGGTAGGTGGTAAGCGCTACCATCTGCTGGCAGTTCTTTGCTTTCTAGCCCTTGGAAGTTTGTAGGCATACTCGTACTGATTAACCAACATTCGAGTTTGCCACCATTGCCTTGAGTGATAGAGATAGAAATGGTAGAGGTATCGCTGCCAGAGATGAGAATCAAAGAGGCATTACCTTCGCCTGCTGTGGTTCCGGGAACGATAAGCGTAGCCGGGGGCTGTTGGTTACTCCAAGTTATGGTCAGTTCAACATTTCTGTCGTGTTGAGATAAATTGTAGACAACCACGCAATACATTTGACCGGACACCAGTGAAGTACAACTGGCGGTTTGCCCTTCTTCCAATTGAATTAATCGGCCATCATCCCAATCGATGCGAGAACCAGACGCTGGATCACTAGAGCTTGGATCAAAAGTGGCGAATGCTGAAGAAGGTGAGAGTAAATGAAATACGCCCAGACAGGCGATTCCGACGGATGAACGTAAGAAACGCCTTCTGGGCAATGACGTGACAAGCGGAACTGGCTGGCCTGTTTTCGCCATGTACTTAATCTTCTATAGCATCATGGCTATTTATAGGTACTGAGCAACAATGGTCGAATTTGAAGAGTTTTGCTGACTATCCGCATTCATCCACACTTTTTGGCGGCCGCTACCTTGGTCATCATAGGTAATGGTTTGAGGTAAGTCTTTTGGTTTGATGATCTCGTAGTCGGCGCCTTCGGTCACTGTACCTGTCGGTATTATGACGTTACCTGGGTCACCTACTGGGTTATTGATAAAGACTTTCGCTTTGTTTTCAATAAACTGAACAGAAATAAACTGATTTTGTGGACTGCTAATGGTTAGTTGATACCAACGGCTTTCTGGCACGGCGTAGTAGCGATCACGCTTACCATACGAGTTGGTATCGCCATTGAAGGGTAATGGCATGTTATTGATACCTGAAGTATTGGTTGGCATCCCTACGCTGCCAATCCACGCATCAACCTTCCCTCCAGACTGCTGATCAGAGATCGAGATCGAAACGGTTTGAGTATTACTACCTGACACCAAGGCTAAGGCGGCTAAGCCTTTATTACCCGTTGTACCAGGCACTGTCACTGTTTTGGGTGGGTAGCCGTTACCAATGTTAACATTCACCGGAATATCATGATCCTCTCCAGATGCGTTATACAAAAAGATGGCATATAGCTGGCCAGCTTTAAGTGCTTCACAAGTTGCGGTATCACCTTTTGCTAGTGAAATGCTACGTCCATCATTCCAAACTGTAGTACTCATTGTCATTCCTTAAAATAAGTTAAAAGTAAATTTGAACACCATTTTGAGCGTTCACGGCTCAATACATCAGGTTCAAAAACTCTAGGTTAGCTTTTTTGTATATGCAAACAATTTCAATGCAACCAGTGTAAACTGGTTTTTACATAAGTAAGAATAATCTTCACTTATCAATGATGTGATCATTAATTAATTATGTGTATATCTTTGAAATGGTGAGTTAAAACGGTGGAGTAAGTT
>NZ_CAWNMS010000032.1:0-50091 GCF_963875605.1 Vibrio sp. V04_P4A5T148 | reverse complement strand
GGGATAACCCCAATGTATTAATTGGTAGTAAAGATATTGCTTGAATTCTTTACCAGCAGAGAGTGTTTCTTGAATATCAAACTCTTTTATGGTGTAACTAATGGTTGTGATGTGGTCTTGGTAAGCAATCTCTTTATTGCCTCGACTCATTCTCAATCCATTTAAACTAGGCGATAAATAATGAAAATTCAATAAAAAGCAATTTATACAATCACCTTTTAATATCTCTTCTTGCCAGCTACTGTCTAATATCCAAAAAATTCGATTACCTTCTTTTTGATAATAAATAAGTAGCTCTTTTTCCGTATTAAAAAGTGCGGGAGTGGTGGACATGTAAAACCCTGAAGAGTGGTCATAGGCTTTCAACTCATCCGAAAGTTGTAATGGGAAACCGACAGTCGAGCAGCTACGCCCGTCTTTGTTGACAACCGCGATCATTCTGATAAATCGGTTGTAGTACTTGGAATCACGAATTAATGACATATCGCTTGCTTGGCATTCATAATTTATCTGAGCGACTTGATCTAAAATCATATCATTTAAGCTCTGAGCTCTATTGGCCAAGTAAAGATTGACGGTATCGAGTTTGCTTTCCAGCACATAGCGTGTCAACGGATTGATTAATATCGGGATGGCTAACGAAAAAATAAGAGTCGGGATCAGAAAGAGTAAGATCGCTATTTTAACGGGTCTGGTCAAAGTCATAAATGCAACCTTAGGCATCGTTATGCCACTGCGTTAGTAAGTGCGCAGTTTAGCATGCCACTGGTTCAATTGATGAGAATTTCGAAGAGTTATACGATTACCCAATGTATTACATTATCTGGATTTGAAGCCACAGTTCGAAGCCAAAAGTGATAGCGTTAATCATGGTTGTATTCTTGACGTGAGTGAGTGTTAGAGAGTGTTTGAAATCCAGAATAAATGCGGGTAATGGTGGTGAACCAGCATGCGCCGCCGAATAGATAAGCTATTAAGGCAAAATGTTGAGGAAAAAGACAAAAGAGGACGAAACAAGCAATCGTTTCCGTACCCTCAGTCAAGCCTGACATGTAATACAGTGATTTATTCTTGTAGATAGGGCTATGGATGTTTCGCTTGCTGGCCATCACGGCGAAGGAAAGAAAGCTGCTTCCCGTACCGATAAAAGAAAAGATCAAAAAGGCACCAGCCACCGCATTGTGCTCAGGTGAAGCCAGCACAAAACCAAACGGGATGAGCGAGTAAAACAGAAAATCTAAACTGATATCAAGAAATCCTCCCGCATCGCTGACCCCCTGAATTCTTGCCAATGCACCATCAAGGCCATCTGCTATTCGGTTTAGTATGATGAAAATTAATGCCAGCGTGTACTGCGAGAAAGCAAGTGCAGGAAGTGCACAGCAACCTAAAGCAAAACCCCAGAGTGTCGTTTGGTTCGCTGTAATGCCTAAGCGATGAAGCCCTTGAGCTGTTTTCTCTAGTGGCCAACGAATGATTTTGACACTAAATCGATCAAGCATGTGCGCTCTCCCATGAGCAGGTTAAAATACGGCTGTTAGGTGGAACATCATCTTTATCGTGCGTGACCATCAAGGTCGGAATGCCTTCGGCGACCAGTTGATTGAAGACCCAATCCCTAAATTGGATCCGCAGTGCTTTATCTAACTTGCTAAATGGTTCATCCAATAGTGCCAGTTTAGGTTGAGCCAGTAGCATGCGAGCCAAGCTAATACGTGCTCGCTGCCCCCCAGATATCTGTTCTGGGTAAGCATTGGCAAGATGTTCGAGAGAAATTTTCTGTAATGCTTTTTCTGCTTGAGACTGCCGTTCATGGCCTTTTACCGAGTTGGGCAAGGCAAAAGCCAAATTTTGCCAAACCGTCAGATGTGGGAAGAGCAGATCATCTTGAAATAAAATACCGACTTGCCGCTGATGTGCAGGCCGCAAAGTGATGTCGACACCGTCCAGTATGACTCTGCCTTGGAAGCTAAAATCCCTCCCCAAATGACCCGCAATTACATTAAGTAGCGTTGATTTTCCGCAGCCGCTCGGCCCCATTAAGCTAACAATTTCACCAGGGGAGATGGTGATATTTAAATCCGATAAGAGAACTTCACCATTTTGTTTATGGATGGCGAGGTTTTCGAGGCAGAACGTCATGAGTAATGGCTTCCTTACGGGCAGTTTTTTTAACGATAGAGTTCATGGTACGGCGATGAGTTTGCAGGCGGCTGATCACAATCGCCAAGGTGAAAAAAATTAAAGGCAGTAGGGCTTGCCAAATTGCATAGATGGCGGTGACTCTGCGGTCAAAGCCACTCGAGAGTGCAACGGCTTCGGTAGTAATAGTAGCGATCCTTCCTGCGCCGAGCATCAAAGTCGGCAAATATTGCGCTAAGCTCACACTCATTCCAACCGCTGCCGCGTAAACGATGGCTGGTAAGAGTTGCGGCGTTTTAATTTGCCAAAATACTTGCCACGGCGTTTTTCCTAAACTCAACGCTGCTTTAGTCAGGTTTTGATTGTAGCTTTGCCACGGACCATCCAACGCAAGGTAGACAAAAGGAAAGGCGAAGAATACATGTGACCATGTAACCCAAAGCCAATACTGATCGCTGGCTAAAAAGAGTGTGGCGATCTGCATGCCAAATAACAGTGAAAGCTGAGGAATGAGCATCGGCAAGGCGATCAAATAACTGGGTAAATGGCGCTGATATTTGAGCTTATACTCATGAGCGAGTAGAGATAACACCAGCGCAATCACAGTGCTGAATAGCGCTAATTGTACGCTTTGATAAATGGTTGGTGCGATATTCAACCATTCGTTGTCCCAAAAACGGGTACTGAACTGGCTGGGCCATAAATCTGGAAAGCGCCAACGTTGTGCAAAACTCCAACTTACCATTAAAGGCAACATCAGCAGAGATAAGGTAATGATGAATAAAAACAGTGATTTTCCTGGCAAGGAAAGCGCATAGCGGCCTGAGTATTGCCAGCGTTTGTAGTGTTGCGTGGAACACTTTTCGATGAAGAGAACGATCAATAACATGGCGCTGGCAAGTATAAACAACAGAACGGCGCCAGCGGAGGCGCGAGGAATTAAGGCTAAGTTAGGGTCACTAAACCACTGCCATACCAATACTGCAAACGTTGGTGGATTATTGGGACCTAAAATGAGCGCCAAATCGACAACGGATACACCGTAGGCAATCACGGCAAAGAGGGCAAACCGCAATTTGTTTAACCACTGTGGGAAGATCACTTTTAGCCATAGTTGGGGTTGAGAATAACCCAGCGAAGCCGCTGCTTGTTGCAGTTTATCAATGTTTAATTGCTGCAAAATGGGGATGCTCATCAGCAGTAAAAAAGGAACTTCTTTAAGTGCTAACGCTAAGGTTAACCCGACTGCGTAAGGGTTGCGCACTAAAAGCGAAGCGCCATCTCCCATGAATGAGGTTCCAAACAGATGATACAAAAGGCGATCCATCATACCGCTTGGCGAGAATAAAAAAGCAAAACCAATGGCAAAAGCGACGTGAGGCATAGCCAGTAGCGGTGACAAAGCGTTCTCTACTTTTGACCAGTGACGGCTGTGCCATAATGATTGCAATATCACAAAGCAGATCGCTGCGGCGAGATAGGTACTGATTAACGCAGAACCTATGCTAAGTAGTAGAGATTGCCCGACTCCCGACCATTGTAAGATGGCGATGTAGCCATCTAGAGAAAAGTGGTGCAAGCCAACGGGAGGAATATAGCCCAATGAGGAGAGTATGACCCCAAGTAGGCCGGGAACAACTGGGGCAATACAGATGACAATAATCAGCAAATAGCTTGCTCTAAACATCGGGCTTTATCTCAGTCTCTTTAGTGGCCGTAGCGTTGTTGCCATTCGGCTTCAAGCGCCGTTTGCCAGCTTGGATGTGGCTCGGCGATTGATTTAAACAGCTGAGTTTTCTTGGCGCTGCCACTTAAGAACTCATTTTGTAATACCGATGGATCTCCCCAAATGGAAAGATCCCCTTTACGAGATTGTGCTTCCGGACTGAGTAAGAAATTAATCGCAACCAATGCGCCTTCTTTGGCACTCGCATTCCAGGGAATGGCTAGAAAATGAATGTTAGAAAGAGCCCCTGTTTCAAACGCGTAGGAGCGGGTAGAGGCCGCGAGCGTTCCATTTGCTTGAGCGGAAAAAACAGCATTGGGGTTAAAGTTGATGGAAAGATCAAGCTGACCATCATCAAGCAATTGCAGCATTTGAGCAGAGCCGCTGGGAAACTGCTTGCCTTGACGCCAGGCCACAGGATGAAATTCATCAAGATAGCGCCAAAGAGGCGCTGTCACTATGGCAAAATTTTGTTCATCCACAGGCTTAGACAGTGCAACATCGTTCTCTGTTAGTTCAATCAATAAGGCTTTAAGGAAACTGGTGCCATGAAACTCTGGAGGACGAGGGTAACTAACACGATTCGGAAACGCCTTTGCGTAGCTCAATATTTCTGAAAATGAACGGGGTGGGTTATTGAGCTTTTCCTGATCGTAAATAAACACCAGTTGTCCTACACCCCAAGGCGCTTCAAGGCCAAGAGTCGGCTCTGAAAAATCTTGATCGATCGGCAGTGAGGAATCAACATATTGCCAGTTAGGTAAACGCTCCGTAAATGGGCCATACAGTAAACCATTATTTTTCATGGACTTAAAGTTTTCACCATTAATCCATACTAGATCGACACTGCCATTGTTATTTTTAGCGGCCGCCTTTTCTGCAATAAGCCGTGTTGTTGTCTCGGCAATATCGGTCACTTTCACCTGTTTTAACTCGATACCGTAGCGATCTTGAAGCTCGTTGCCTGCCCAGCGGATGTACTCATTAATCTCTTGGCTTCCTCCCCACGCATGAAAGTAAACGGTTTGTCCTTTAGCTGCATCTGTGGTTTGTTGCCAAGTTTGCGCTGACGCGGAAAGTGCGAAGGCACACGTGCAGAGTAAGGTGATGAGCTTTTTCATAATTATCCTTAAAGATCGCTTTATTCAGTGACTTAGTGAATAGACCGGAGATATTTCCATGTTCATTCATTATGAACGAAAAAAAACAAAAGATCTGAATTGGTAAGAAAAAGCAGAAGTCGCAGATAGGTGAATGATGTGTGAGGTGGTCTACGGAAATGGCAGCCTGATGGAAAAGACTGCCATGAGAAGAATGACTGAAATTAATTTACCCAATCACGCAAAGTAAAGGTGAGCGTGTGAACCTCATTTTTAAGCGTTAGGCTATCTTTAGTCAGGTTGATCTCGCTCCAATCTGACAATGTTTGAGAAAACGCCTGCTCGGTATCCATGACATCACCGATACACATCATCATGGTCATGCCCATTTTTTCGATGCGGAATTGGTTGTCTTTTAGCTCGGCTTGCCCAAAAAAGTTATTGCAACCTGCGTTACCGCTAGCCATCATCTTTTCGCCGATTTCTAATCGCGGTGCTTTTTGTTTGTCATTATTGACCACGTCCTTGCCATCAATTTGCACCAGTTGCCAATTGTGATGCTGCAAATCTTGAGCGGTAATGCTTTCTACATCACCATTACTTGCACAGGCACTCACCAATACAGGTAGAGAAATTGCGGCTAGCCATTTTTTTGAACTAAACTTCATCGTATTAGACCCCAGAATTTGGAAAACGCGCACAGTATATAAAATTGAGTACTGTTTTTGTCAGTATAAGGTGATTGTTTTATATGCGTCACAGTTTGCAATCAGGAAGTGACACACGTTACTCTTATGTGGCGGACATTAAATTGGAAAAATAATTGAGTAACCATGGAGCAACTCGAATTTTTTAAAGTGCTGAGCCCTTGTATCGGTGTATGTTCAGTTGATGACAAAGGTTATTGCCAAGGCTGTATGCGTAAAAGGGAAGAGCGTTTTAACTGGCTCTCAATGACTGCTGCACAGCAACTGCATGTCATAAAATTATGCCAACAGCGCTATAAGCGGAAAAAACAGAAACAACAAGCGCAAAACAAAGCAGATTCCGAGCCAGAAACGAACCCGCAGCGCGATCTGTTTTAATCAATTACTTCATTCCCCAAAAATCACTGACCCAACCACCAGCATGTTCATCAAAATGATTACCGTGAAAACGTTTATTCACATCGGGTTGTTCCATGTTGGGTTTTTCTGTCAGAAGCTGTTGAATATAGTTCGCCATTGGATCTGTACGTTGGTGCCGCGTTACAACATCTTTTATCAGTTGTAATCGATAAGTGGAACTTGCGCGTTTCATTTCTATAACCTCCATTGTTGTGGTAACCAATAGAAAAAATAGAAGCGATCCAGTACAGCGTCAATCAAAGATCTGATTAAAATTTGCTCAATTTTATGATTAAAAATTAACCGCCTGATTTGGCTCGATTAAAGCTCTTTAAGCCATAGAATCTATTTAAAGAGAGATCGCTCTCGAAATTTTGTGATTGCTTTTTAGTGTTGCAACCGAATGAGCGACCCCATCACATAAACATATTTATAAAATCAATAATATCCACTCTGTTTTAATGAAAGCCTGTTTATACGTATGAGTATGTTATGAAACTAAAAATTGTTACTAGCGCAATACTTGCTTCTATTGCCGCTTCTTCTTTCGCTGCTGATGGCGATATTCATCAGGTTACCATTCTTGGTACTTCCGATATTCACGGGCATTTTATGCCATGGGATTATGCTGCTGACAAACTGAATATGCAGGGGAGCCTAAGTCAAATCGCCACCAAGGTTAAACAGATACGAGAGCAAGATAAAAACGTTATTCTAGTGGATGCGGGAGATACGATTCAGGGAAACTTTGTTGAAACGTTTAAGCATGAAGCCGTAGACCCTATGATGCTCGGTTTTAATGAGATGAACTACGATGCTTGGGTGCTGGGTAACCATGAGTTTGATTTTGGTTTATCGGTATTAAATCGCTCCCTGACTCAATTTAAAGGCCGAGCGTTAGCCGGGAATATTCAGAGGCCCGATGGCAATCCATTCTTACCTGCCGCAACAATTATTGAAAAAAATGGCGTCAAGATCGGTATCATTGGAATGGATACTCCGATGACACAAGTGTTTGCTGAAGGCACTAATCGCCTTGAAGGCATGAGCTTCACTAACCCAACACTTGAAGTGAAAAAAGTGATTGGGCAGATAAAAAATGATGTCGATGCGATCGTTTTGGTTGCGCACATGGGGCTGGATAACGAAAACGACATCAAAGATACGGGCGTATCTGATATTGCCAATGCTAACCCAGAAATCGATGCCATTGTTGCTGGCCACATGCACACTAAAATTGATAAAGCGACGGTAAACGGTGTCATCATTACCGAGCCTGACAAATATGGACGCGTTTTATCTCGAATCGATTTCCAATTTGAAGAAAAGGATGGCAAATACACGCTCGTTCATAAAGACAGCTTCACCTACCCTATGAAAGGTGTTGATTCTGATTCGAAAATGGAAACGCTGTACGCACCTTATCATCAACGCTTACGAGAAAATGCCAATCGCGAAATTGCGATACTTGACGGAGTCGACTTGGTTCCTGATGATGAAATACGCGGTATCCCTCAAGTGCATATTCAAGATACCGGCATCAGTGCGCTGTTTCAGGAAGCCAGTTTTTTCTACGCGCCAAAAGCAAACGTGATCGCACTGCAAATTGATAATGACCAAGCTCAACTTGATACTGGCCCAATCAAAGCAAAAGATATCGCGTTTAACTATCAATATGCTGGTGGTGAAATTACGGTTTACCAAATGACAGGTAAAGAGCTGCGCACCTACATGGAATGGGCCGCTGGGTATTTCAATTCCGTCTCGCCAGGCGATGTGACTTATAGCTTTGATCCAAAGCGGCGCGCATCGAAATACTCAACCAATGATTTTTTTGCGGGTGTCACTTACACCATTGATCTTACTCAACCTGCGGGTAAGCGAATTAAAGATCTGCGTTTTGCTGGTGGACAACCGATTGATGATACTAGTGATATTCGGTTGGGTATGAATAGTTACCGAATGGGGCATTTGACGCAGAAAGGGGGTAGCCTTGAAGGGCGGTCATTCCCGATTATTTTTGACTCGGAAGCGGAATATGGTGAAGAGGAAGGAACTATTAGAAACCTAACGATCCGCTATCTCACCCAAGAGAAGCAAGGCCGCTACGAAGGGAAACCAATGCAACGTTGGAAGCTGGAAGGTTTGCAAGGGTATGAATCGGAACGTGCCATCGTGAAAGCTCTAATTAATAGTGGCCAAATTGATGTACCAAGTAGTGATGATGGGCGTTATAGCAATATCGCCTCGATCAATGTTAAAGCACTGCTCTTTACCAATAAGGCCGCGGCTGAAGAGGCGATCAATGCGCGTATTTTGCAAAGTAGCCAAGCTTCTGATGCTGAAAAACAGCGTATCAATCGAGATATTGTATTGCTCAAGGCATTGAATGCTAATGTTTTAGATTAGCTAAAGTTTTAAATTAACGGTTAAGGCTCTGGCCAAAAGTCAGAGCCTACTACTTTAACGACTAACTCATCAATAACCAGAATCCAACGCCTATCATCAATGAGCCTGAAATACGGTTCATTAGACGCACATTTTTTGAATGCCCTAGAGCTCGTTTTAACCCTTTGCCACCTGTTGCGTAAAGTGTCATGCAGACAAATTCCGAGACCATAATAATGGACACCAGCAGTAATAGTTGAGGTGCAAGTGGTGCTTCACTATTAATAAAAGGCGGAAGTAGGGAGACCATAAACGCCCAGCCTTTAGGGTTAGCAATCGCGGTCACAAAACCTTGCACGACAAGATCCCAGTCTTTGTTATGGGGAGTGACCTGTGAGTCGCTACTGAGGGCAAGCTTGCCTTTTGAGCGCCACATCTGAATGCCTATATAGCCAAGATAGATGGCACCGATGGTTTTGAATCCGGTAAAGAGCCAAGGGTAATTGAGCATAATCGAAGCCATCCCCAAAACGGCTGCGATGGAAACGAACGCCACACCGACGATCTCTCCCATCATCATCCATAAAGTTCGGCGATAACCAATACTCATCCCAAGACTCAGTGCCAATGTCATGCACATACCTGGAGTAATCGAAACAAAAAAGAATGTTGGTATAAATGCCAGAAGTAAAGTACTGCTCATTAATCAATCCGTGTTGAGAGACAAGAGCTCTAGCATACACATTAATTACAATCTTCACTATTTCACTTTGCTGTGCAATTGACGACAGTGCTACTTACGGATTGAAACCAATAAAGATGACCGTTTGGGATGATGAAGCATAGATAGGATGCACAGAGATGAAAAAGCCGCATTGCTGCAGCTCTTTCGTTGTTATGACTTACTTCTTACGATTTTTTAGTCGATTCATCATGTTCAAACGACGTTCTGCTGAGGCTTGATCCGGCTTTTCGTCATTTGGGTTGTTACGACGGCCTTGGCGATCTTTGTACGCCGCTTTTGTGTGAAGTTTTTCAATGTAGGCATCACGCTGTTTAGGTTCATAACCTGGCTGCTCAACACGGCGGATGCGTTGCTGGATAAGGTTTTCAACCTGAACAACAGTCAACTCTTCTTCGCGGCTGACAAATGAGACAGCATGTCCCTGTTTGCCAGCACGACCAGTACGACCTATGCGGTGTACATAATCTTCGGCGAGAAATGGCATGTCATAGTTAACCACGTGTGGCAGGTCGACGATATCTAAACCACGTGCAGCCACATCGGTCGCAACCATGACACGCACTTTGCCTTCTTTAAATTCTTCAAGAGCGCGTCGACGTGCACTTTGTGCTTTATCGCCATGACATAGCACGGCCTTGATGCCATCCAGTTTCAGCTCTTTAACCACTTCATTAGCCGTCTCTTTATAGTTCACAAACACTAATACTTGTTGCCAATTTTTGCGGCCAATCAGTTCAGACAGCAGTTCCGTTTTACGCTCTTGATCGACAGGGTAAACCACATGCGCCACTGTTGCGGCCGTGGTATTGGCACGATCAGCATTAATGCGTTTGGGTTTGCGTAAAATATCGCCCGCCAGTTGGTTAAGCTGAGTGGATGTAGTGGCCGAGAACATCATGATTTGCGGTGAGGTTTCTACTTCCAGCATGATTTTACGCACGGGATTGATGAATCCCATATCTAAAATTCGATCTGCTTCGTCGAAAACCAAAAACTCAAGGTTGGCGAGTGAAACATTACCTTCACTTAAATGTTCTTCTAATCGGCCAGGGGTCGCGACCAAAATGTCCACACCCATTTCAAGCTGACGAACTTGAGAAGACATTTTATTTCCACCGTAAACAGCAGCGACACTGAGTTTGGTGTACTTGACGTAGTCTTTAATGTTCTGGGCAATTTGTGCCACTAATTCACGCGTGGGTGCCAAAATTAAGCCTCGCGCTGTTTTAGGCGAAGGTTGCTTGCCGCTATCTAACAGATGTTGAATAACGGGCAGTGCGAATGCTGCGGTTTTGCCTGTGCCAGTTTGCGCCGTTGCAAAAATATCATGCCCTTTACGAGCCTCGGGAATGGCTTGTCGCTGAATGGGGGTAAGTTTTTCATAGCCGCATTCAGTAAGCGCTTTAACAAGTTCAGGTGCAAAACCTTGAGATGAAAATGACATTTAACGGGTTCCTTAAGCAGACAGCCTACAGTTCTTAATTTTAGCCGTGCACTATATAGGATTTAGAGTGATTTATCTCACGTTTATCGTGATCAGTGATAAATTTCCTACATTATTGACCAATTGTATTTGAGTTCACAAATGAGATGAATTGGTGATTCATAGCGGTTGCCTATCTTTCTATTATGTTTTTACTTCAGAAGCCGATAATAAATGGTAGACTCTCAACACTTGCGTAGCATCATGATGACGCAGAAGTAATTAACCTTGATAAAGGATGCATAGACGCCATGGACAATGCAGATTTTGTACAGAAACGGCAATATTACCGCTTAAAGTATCCAAAGCGGGCAAGACCTACCGTAAAAATTGATGATCAGCTATTCCATGTCTGTGAAATATCAGAGCAAGGCATTCGTATTTCAATGCCGAGAGTGACTACTTTATATTGTGGTCTATCGATGTCTGGTACGGTGCAGCTACGCAGCAATAATACAGTCAAAATTGCAGGTCAAGTACTGCGCTTTCAACAAGATGAAGTCGTGGTTCAACTATCCAATGGTCCTGCTTTTAAGCACATGGTTGAAGAACAGCGTTATATTCGCCAAAGATACCCGTCTTACTTCTCGTCTTTACGTTCTGCTTAAATCAAAAACTGTCTGCGTTGAAACGAGCGGTGCGTGCTTCTGCGATTGTGCAGTGCGTGATGTGCATAAGTTCGGCGAGAGTGATTGATGGGTTTTGTTTAACAAGCCTTACCAACTTGGCTGATTTGGGTTCAAGCTGTTCCTGATATTCTGCCAGTTTGTCTTTGAGTCTCGTTATTAAAAATTGCATGACCAGTGAATCAAGTTCTCTGAGCCGATTTGCCAATAATTCAAGCTGCGTTATCTCACCACTGATTTGCCAATTTCTGGAACGTCGTATTCGTTTCAGGTCGCACTGATATTCTCTCGCCAGCATTTTTGCTTTTTTCGCATTTTCTCCACCAAGCCGATGAATCAATGAGGGGAGGGAAATCGTGATGATCATAATAGCCATGTTCTTGTTTGGATGACTTTCCGTTATAACACGGTCTTATAAAACGGTGAAACCCCGATAGTTGGTAGCTATCGGGGTTTCGAATTTTTAGATTTCTCGGATGGTAAGGCCGATCATCTTTATGCAAAAGGTTGGATTTTATCCAACTAATTCCTTGGTAGGAAATTAGATGCGGATGAAGTCCATGTGCTCAACTTTTGGCTTGAACACGTGACGTTGAACGTCTTGTGGCTTAACTTTTACTTCTGCGCCATCAATTACTAGAGTAATTGCTTCGTAGAATTCTGGTTTGTCCATTTGGTTGATCACGTCAGAATGATCCAGTGCGATAGCAACTGGCGCTGCTTCACCACCGTAAACAACTGCTGGGAATTGGCCCGCGTGACGTAGGCGGCGGCTCGCACCTTTACCTAGTTCAGTACGTACTACTGCTTCGAATTTCATAGTTTTTACACTCAAATTAGTAAAAATAAACTTCACATCTGCAATGCGACCTTGCTGATGTGGTATAGCTTTGATAGTGAATCAATGATTACTAACAAAACGAGCGCGGATACTAGCACTCTATCTAAGATGGGGCAATAGAAAATCCCTTGCAGCATCGATTTATTGCAGTGTTACGAAGGACCGTGACAGTCTTTATTGCTTAATGTCGAGTTCGATTTCGTCCATTAAACCGAACGAAAAGTCAGCACCGCTTTTAACCCCCCCATGGTGCTAGTCGATAGGGTTAGCGTGCCGCGATAACTGTGCGCCATTTCACTGACAATATTCAACCCAAGCCCCGATCCAGAGGTTGTTTCGTCCAAGCGCACGCCACGTTGTACCGCTTTAGCCAGATCTTGCTCAGCAATACCTGGGCCATCGTCTTCAATGTGGATTTCTACCCAGCCTTCTTCTCGATTTTTTGCGTGAACTCGAACCAAAGAAGCTGCCCATTTGTAGCTATTTTCCAGTAGGTTGCCGAGCATCTCGTCGAGATCGGTTGGGTCAACGGCAACCTCTAGATCAGAATCCAACTCATTAACTAACGTGATTTCACGCTGTGCGTAAATTTTGTCAAATGCCATAGAAATAGCATCTACCCGTTCGCTTGGATTGGCTTTTACCGCAAGAATATTCATTGAGCCAGCCATGCGCGCGCGGCCTAGATGGTAGTCAATCTGCTTTTGTAACTGTTCAATCGGTGTTCTGAGTTTCTGCTGTTGTGCGAAATCAAGATGATCGATCTCATTGCGCAGTACAGAAATCGGCGTTTTTAAAGCGTGAGAGAGATTGCCTGCATGATTACGTGCACGTTCAAGCAATTCTTGATAGTGGAATAACAGTGCATTCAAATCATTGACTAACGGAAAGACTTCTTTTGGGTACTCGTCACTGAGACTGGCTTGTTGACCTTTGCGCAATGCGGCCAGCTCTTTTTGCATTTTCCCTAACGGCCGTAATGACCAACTGACTTGCAAGCCAATCAGCACCAATACACCACTGAAGAGCAGACCTAGTATCATCCACAATTGGCTAATTACGCTGTTTAAAGTGTCTTGTAATGGCGCTTCATCAAGACCGATGGTAATGGTGATAGGAGAAGGGAAATCTGGTAAGTAGATGATTTGTTCAATGACGATCAGTTTTTCATCTCTTGCGCCTTTGACGATGCTTTTCAAGCCATGTTTTTCGCTGATAAGGCGCTTATCCCACAATGAGCGAGAACGAAGCGATTGATCATGGCTTGAGGCCGTCCAATAAAGGCCGCTGTAGGGTTGGCTAAAACGAGGGTCTGAAAGGCGCGACGACAGCACTAGATTCCCTTGCGGTGTTGCTTCCAAGTTCGCTGTGATTTCATCCATCGCTAAGCGTAGCTGACCTTGCACATCATTGACTAGGTAGTCTTTGATCAGTGTGGGAATGCCAATTCCCGCCGCTAAAATCATGGTACCTAACCAAAACGTTGCCGCGAGTAGTAAACGACTTTTTAAACTGAGGCGCTTTAAGGCCGAGGTTTTATTTTGCATTAAGCTGGTATCCCAGTCCTCTCACGGTTTTGATAATGTTGTTATTGATTTTTTTACGGATGCGGCCAATAAACACTTCGATGGTGTTGGAGTCTCTATCGAAATCTTGTTTGTAGATGTGTTCCACCAGTTCAGTCCGTGAAATGACTTTGTCGGCATTGTGCATGAAGTAGGCAACCACTTTGTATTCCAGTGCCGTCAAGCTCACAGCTTGACCTTGCCACATCACTTTAGAGGTTCGAGTATCAAGGCTTAAGTCACCGATTTGCATCACAGGGGAAGCGTTACCTGATGCTCGGCGCAGTTGTGCGCGGATACGAGCGGTTAATTCCACCATCTCAAATGGTTTGGTGAGGTAATCATCCGCTCCTGCATTTAAGCCCTCGACTCGTTGAGTCAAACCGTCTCTTGCACTGAGGATCACAATAGGCGTATTAATGTTTTCATCTCGAATGCCTTTCAATACGGTGAGCCCATCGAGCTTGGGTAAACCGAGGTCGAGCACAATCACATCCCACTCTTCTGATGTGGCGCGATAGAGTGCATCAATGCCATCTTGTGATAATTCAGGCACCCAGCCGGTCTGTTCAAGCGCTTCTACAATTTGTTCCCCAAGACGAGGATCGTCTTCGACTACCAATATTTTCATGGTTATTCTCTATTTTTTGATGATGTCGCGCAGGTTTCTGCCACGAATAGCCATTAGTTCTAATGTGCTTGCATTATATTCTACGCGGATAACTCGGTTGTCATGCATCAGTTTTAATTCGTAGACCCATTCACCATCATCTTCATCTAACTCTACTTTGATAACTCGACCATTGAGTTCTTTATCTATCGTGGCATAAAGCTCAGACAATGGATGAATTAAACCTTTTTGAACTGCCGCGTAGACCTCGTCTTGATCCTCATCAATCTCTACCTTGGTTCCTGGCTTATAAGTGTCTTGAACCCAATCGTGTACATCACTGCTCGCAGCTAAAGTGGGTAAAGATAATGATGAGAGCAGCAGTAAGTGTGCGAAAGCTTTACCCTTTTTGAACAACATGTTGCGCCCCCCTGTAATAAGATGAACAGAGTATAAATGACCTTACATGAATAGAAAGTGAATCATCGGTTTTGTAGCTCATCTTCAAAGATCTTATCGCGCATTTTCCAAAATCGTCCCACTTTTCGCGCAATGACAAATTGTGGTGGACGAAAACGGTGTTGATGAGCCACCACTTTGCTTGGTGAAGATTGATCAAAAGGGCGATGCTTATCGGCTAGGTGTGGTCGCACAAATTGGTCGTGGAACACCTGTTTCTGTTTCTTGGTGGTTAGTGGCCAAAATTCGTGGACTTGCGCATCGTTCTCACCACGATAGGTAACGCGCAGTTGCGCTTTTCCACTTGCATCTTTATGTACATTCAAATCCATTTCGATACATTCAAAAACCAATGCATCTTTGAGGTTGAGTGCCTCTTTGAGCTTTTTATCAGGGTCAACCAGTGTTGCGTCACATTCATGGCAGATACGTGCGGCGATATCGTTGTCAGCCCCACACTCACCGCAATATTTTGCTCTAAAACGGTAACCACAGTGTTCTCGTTCGCCACTTTCTTCGTCTGTAAAATAGCCTTGGCAACGTCGACCATAGTGTTCAAGCAAAAAACCAGCGGCATCGAGTTTACCCCAAAAGTTGTTATTAAAACCGCAGGCCGGACAGGGAATGGTAATAATTTCACTGTTGGGATCGGGCTTTGGCTCACCGACTTCTGGTTGATAAAGATCATAGTTATTGCCCGCATAATCCAATACCAAACATTCGGTTTTTCCTGCGGATAAGCGTAGCCCACGTCCGACAATTTGCTGATATAAACTGATGGACTCGGTGGGGCGTAAAATCGCAATCAGGTCAACATGCGGAGCATCAAAACCTGTGGTTAATACCGACACGTTAACTAAGAATTTGATTTGGCGTTGTTTAAACTGCTTGATGATGGTGTCGCGTTCAGGGGTCGGCGTGTCACCAATGACGATGGCAGTTTCGTTGTTGGGCAGTAATTGCACAATTTCTTGAGCGTGGCGAACGGTGGCTGCAAAGATCATTACTCCCTGTTTTTGCTGTGCTAGTTGGATGATTTGTTGAACAATCTGTGGTGTGGCACGTTTCGATTGCTCAATCACCATGTCGAGTTCGGCTTCTTTGTAGCGCCCGGTATTGGCGGGTTTTAGCTGCGAAAAATCGTAACTGAGCACGGGGGCATCAACCATTCGCGCTGGCGTTAAAAAAGCTTCATCAAGCAGATAACGGATCGGTAGCTCAAAAATACAGTCACGGAAGAAGCGAGGCTCCTCACTGCGCACTTGGCCACGAGTATGGTATTGATAAATCCAGCCCATGCCTAAACGATAAGGCGTAGCGGTTAACCCCAACACTTTAATCCCTGGGTTGAGCTCGCTTAAATGGGTGATCACCTTTTGATAGCTACTACTTTTCTCATCCGGTACGCGGTGGCATTCATCAATCACCAGTAATGAAAATTGATTTTTAAAGGCATCTAAATTGCGCACCACGGATTGTACCGAAGCGAAGACGACCTGTTGATCGGTCTCTTTTCGTCCTAAACCTGCCGCAAATACCGCGCCTTGCAAACCGTAGCCCTCATATTTGGCATGGTTTTGCTCTACCAGTTCTTTCACGTGCGCTAGTACTAAGACTCGTCCTTTGGCAAGCCTTGCCAGCTCAGCAATAACCAAACTTTTTCCTGCCCCCGTCGGTAGTACAATTACGGCGGGCGTAGTGTGATGACGAAAATAGTGGATCACGGCTTTGACCGAGTCCGATTGATAAGGACGAAGTGTGTACATAACTCGCGTTTTCTCTTGTTGAACGCTGGATAAAAACAGTGAAATAGATCAACTATTTCATTTTAGCTGCGTATAATACCTGACTTGATTTAGATGAGGTAATCATGCGGTTAGATAAATTTTTGTGTGATGCGTTAGGTGCGACACGTAAAGAAGCCACCAAGATCATCAAAAGTGGTGATGTCACAGTAAATGGTAAGACGCAGAAAAGTGGTTCATTGCAGGTGACACAGGAGTGTGAGGTGGAGTGGCAAGGCCGTGAGTTAATCTTGCATGGCCCGCGCTATATCATGTTACACAAACCCACTGGCTACGTTTGCTCACATGAAGACGGCTTCAATCATACGGCATTTATTTTGCTCGATGAAGTGAATGTTCAAGACTTGCATTTTGCAGGACGTTTGGATGTCGATACCACAGGTTTGGTTCTGATCACCGATGACGGTCAATGGTCTCATCGCATTACCTCGCCAAAACACAAATGCGACAAAACCTACCGTGTCTGGCTTGCAGACCCTATTGAAGCGAATTATGTCGAACAATTCTTAACGGGTATTGAACTGCGTAATGAGCGTGAGCCAACCTTGCCTGCGCAATTGGAAGTCGTCGGTGAGAATGAATGTTTACTGACCATTCATGAAGGCAAATACCATCAAGTTAAACGCATGTTTGCTGCTTTAGGCAATAAAGTGGTTGGCCTTCACCGTGAGCGCATTGGTCATATTGTGCTAGATGAGGCACTAGAGCCCGGTGAATACCGTTATTTGACTGACCAAGAAGTGGCTTCTATTGGGGCTTGAACGGCCTAGCTTTACTGCAACTTCATTCCTTATTTATCTGGAGAACTATGACTTCATCTCAACCTGTTACAGCGAATAATACGCCGCACATTAGTTTTTTACTCTTCTTAGTATTAGGCGCGATTGGCGCATTAACGCCGCTGGCGATTGATATGTATCTGCCAGCCATGCCAGCGATTGCTAAAGATCTCGGTGTGAGTGCTGGAGCGGTACAAATGACGCTGACTGCTTATACCGCTGGTTTTGCGATAGGCCAACTATTGCATGGCCCGCTGGCCGACAGTTATGGCCGTCGCCCAGTGTTGCTGATCGGCGTATTACTGTTTGGTATTGCTGCCACTGTGAGTGCGACTACGCAGGGTATTGAAGCGTTAACGTATGTTCGCGCTGCGCAAGGTTTTGCTGGAGCAGCGGCGGCTGTGGTTATCCAAGCGGTGGTGCGTGATATGTTTGATCGCGAAGATTTTGCCCGCGCCATGTCTTTTGTCACCTTAGTGATGACCGTTGCCCCGTTAGCTGCGCCGATGATTGGCGGACACTTGGCCATTTGGTTTGGTTGGCGTTCGATATTTTGGGTGTTAGCTATTTTTGCCGCGGTGGTGATTGCTCTCGTGGTTTGGAAAATTCCAGAAACACTCAGTGCAGAAAATCGTCAACCACTACGCTTTCGAAATACCATTCGCAACTATGTGCAGTTAAGCCGTAACCCAGTCGCGATGGGGCTTGTTTTTTCTGGTGCTTTCTCGTTCGCTGGTATGTTTGCCTTTTTGACCGCAGGCTCTTTTGTCTATATTGATATTTATGGAGTCGATCCTGATCAATTTGGTTACCTGTTTGGCCTCAATATCGTCGCGATGATTATCATGACCAGCTTGAATGGTCGAATGGTGAAACGAGTCGGTTCCCACGCCATGCTACGCTTTGGTTTGTTGATTCAGCTGTGCGCAGGTATCGGGCTATTTATCGCGTGGTTACTCAACCTTGGTTTATGGGGTATTGTGCCTTTTGTGGTGCTTTTTATTGGTACATTGTCAACGATAGGCAGTAATTCAATGGGATTATTGTTAAGTGGTTATCCGAAAATGGCGGGTACCGCTTCTTCACTGGCTGGAACGTTGCGTTTTGGCACAGGCTCAGTGGTTGCAGCGATTGTCGCGATGATGCCTAGTGATGTTGAGTGGCCGATGATTGTGGTCATGACGGCGTGCTCGGTACTTTCATCTCTTTTTTATTGGACATTAGGAAGAAAGGCGTAATGTCAGATTATTACCTCGAAATTCAACGTGTAGTGAATACAGCGCTGCAAGAGTTAACAGCAGAACACCAAGCGAATAAGCTGGTGAATGCGCCTTTAGCTAATAATCATTTTTTGGTGCATTGGGTGAGTAAGGCATTGAAAGCACAACGATTCCATCGCTGTGTGGTGGATGATTTAAATCGTTGGCAGAAAGCTGGACGTTCGAAAGGCAACCAATCTGAATTACTGTTTATCTTCAAACGCATCTCAGCATTTTACGGTAAGTTTTTTGCGCAAGACGCGGATAACATCATTACCGATAAGAAAATTGACGCGTTTTTGGAATTCATGGAAGCGGCTCACTGGGAAGTGACAACATGTGATCCATTGGTGAATGAAGGCAAATTACAGCTTTTTACCGATGGGCAAAACTCATTGGCTTTGTGCGCAAATCAGTGTGAATCATGCTTTGATGGTGAACTGCTCGTGAAGCCGATGAACTGGTTTGTGCGGGGCCATCATGCTGATTTCGTCGAAAAAGCCAGCAGTGCTGGCTTTATGGTGCACAAACGTACCGATTATAAGTCGAATGTGAAATATCATGGTGAGTATTTGATATACCCAAGTAACCATGGCGTGCAATTGGCTGAAATTCCATTAGGCTTTCCTATTGATTAGTATGGAATTGAAACCCAATAAGTTGCAGAGCTAGCGATTTCGCTAGCTCTTTTTTTGTGCCTTTTTGACGATGGCTTTGACCATGCCATTAAAAATAAAAAGGTGGGCAGGCATCATCGCGAACCAGTAAAGTAACCCTAAGAATCCTTTGGGGTGCCACCATGCGGTCACATTGAGTTCTCGCGTTTCGCCTAGATCTTTAATGGTAAATTCCAATCGCCCTAATCCTGGGCCTTTCATCCCAAAAAGAAGAGACAAAAACTGTTGAGGTTGGCAGCGGATCACTTTCCACGAATCAATAAAATCGCCAACTTGCAGTTCCGGGCCACAAGGGGAGCGGCGCACAGGTTTGCCACCACCGAATAAAAGATCGAGCCATTCGCGTGTACGCCATAGTGCATTGGCAAAAAAATAGCCTTCTTGGCGGCTTCCTATGGTTCGGATAACATTCCATAAAGCCTCAGCAGAAGCGCTGGTCTGAATCGTTGCTCCTGCTTGTTTAGGATAGTAGCCAAAACCGGGTTGCCAACGCTGTAGAGCACTTGGATCAAATCCCCACACTTGCGAGCGTGTAAATTCCCCTTCATGCTCGATTATTTTGGTGACAACGTCACGATATGAGATCAGTCTTTGAGGATAGCGTGCTTCAATGGCTTGTGAGTCGGCAATGTAATCATGATCTAAACCGGCAAGTAGTGCTCTGCCAATATTGGAGGGGACGGAGGTGACAAGACCTAGCCAGTAAGAAGCCATTTTGGGGGTTAATAGTGGGGTAGACCATAACCGAAATGGTTTCTGTGTTGCCTGACAAATAATGGCAAATTGTTCGCGGTAGGAGAGGGTGTCAGGCCCACCGACTTCAAACAATTGGTGTGCAACGGGCTGCTCATTAGCTAATTCAAGTAGATAATGATTGAGGTTTTCCAGCGCTATCGGATTTGCTTTGGAATCAACCCATTTGGGTGTGATGAGCATCGGTAAGTTGTAAACAAAATCACGCATGATTTCAAATGCGGCTGATCCCGGTCCAAGAATGACACCGGCTCTTAACTCGGTCACTGGTACAGGACTTTTCCTAAGTAGATCGCCTGTCATTTTCCGTGCTTTGAGGTGCTCTGAGTTTCCGGTTTGTGGCTGAATCGCACTTAAGTAGATCAGGTGTTTGACCTGGCTAACCTCAAGGGCTTGTTTAACGTTTTCCGCTAACGACAATTCATAGTCGACGAAATCATGTCCTTGCGCCATACCGTGCACTAAAAAATAAACCAGTTCAAATTGTGGGATAAGCGCAAGTGTCGCCTCTTTATCGGTAAGGTCTAAATAACGCAAGGTAAGGTTGGGATGAAATATGGCACGTGAGGTTAAGTAGTCAATGTGCCTAGCTGCGGCCGTTACTTGAAAACCTTGCGCTAATAGCAAAGGTAGCAGTTGTGAGCCGACATAGCCTGATGCGCCGAGTACTAACACTTTTTTCATGACGGTCCCTTCAAATAAGATGGTTAGATTATGCTCACAGACGTATAATAGCGACTTCATTTTTCCTGTGCTATCAATGTGTTGAATTTGAGGTGATCGGTTGTCTGTTTTTTCGCAAATCGTGTTACATACAAGAGGCGATTTTTTCCGTCGCTTAATGGCTATCGCTCTGCCGATCACCTTGCAAAGTATTATGTTTTCTAGCCGCGGTCTAGTGGATGTTTTGATGCTAGGGCAATTAGGTGAGGCTGAAATTGCTGCGGTAGGCGTTGCCGCTAGAGCAACTTTTGTCACCACCATCATGCTAGTGGGCGTGACAACCGGAGGCGCACTGTTAACAGCTCAGTATTGGGGCGCAGGAAACAAACAGGGCGTGCGAGAAAGTACCGCACTTACGTGGTTAGTCGCTAACCTATTTGCTCTCATGACGGTGGCACTATTTTTACTGTTTCCAAGTCAAATCATGGCACTAACCACGGATTCCGAGACCGTTAATGCGCTAGGTAGCCAATATTTGGTTATTACCTCACTCAGTATGTTTGCTGTAGCTTGCGTCAGTAGTACGGCAGTAGGGTTGCGAGCGATGCATAAACCAGGGCTCAGCACGTTTTTTAGCGGTATTGGTATTGTTTCAAACGTGTTTTTAAACTGGGTGCTGATTTTCGGCAAATTGGGTTTTCCCGCAATGGGAATTGAAGGTGCGGCGATTGCTACCGTGCTAAGTGGTTTTATTGAAGTCGCGTGTTTATACGGTTACCTCTATGCTAAGAAACATCTGTTAGCGTTTGGAATTGACGATATCCGAGCCATCATTGAATGGCCTACCATTTCTCGTTTTTTGAAGCTTTCGTTGCCAACCACCTTTAATTTCCTTGCATGGGCAGGCGGTTTATTTGTCTACCATGCCATCATGGGGCAAAGTGGTGTGCAAGGCTTAGCGGCGTTATCGGTGATGACGCCAGTAGAATCGATTTCATTGAGTTTACTGATTGGGATGTCGAATGCGGCTGCGGTTTTAGTCGGTAACCAACTTGGCGCTAAGCAGTACGATGCCGTTTATTATCAAGCCTTGGGCTTAACTATCATCAGCCTTCTTGTGGGCGTGGTTGTCGCTGCTGCTTTGTATGTAGTGCAGATCCCTATCCTGAACTCTTTCACCGCCTTGACGGATGAAACCCGTGCTTTATCTGAAGAGTTTATCGTGATACTGAGCCTTGGCATCATTTTACGTTCCATTCCAATGACGGTGATTGTTGGCGTGTTGCGAGCTGGCGGTGACGTAAAGTTTTGTCTTTATCAAGATTTAGTCGCGCAGTGGCTGATCGGTATTCCGTTAGCCGCATTTTGTGCGATTGTGCTTGGTGCTAAGCCTGAAGCCATCTATTTATTGTTTCTCGTTGAAGAGTTGATTAAATGGGGCGGTTCTCTTTATCGAATGAAAAGCAAGAAGTGGATGCGAAATTTGATTGAAAATTAGACACAACGCAGTTAGGTGTTGCAATTTGATGCACACAATGTGATCCGGTATCCAAAATACTTTCTACTGCAGGAGAATTAGTGTAGATTCACAATCCAATTTTAGTCGATTGCGAGCGATTTAATGTTACAGCTGACCAACCTGTGTAAAGGCTATCTAGATGGCAATGAATTTCATCCAGTGCTACAGGGGGCAGAGTTAACATTAAACCGAGGCGACCAAATCGCATTAATGGGTGAAAGTGGTTCGGGTAAGAGTACATTACTCAACCTCATTGCCGGATTAGATATTGTCGATTCTGGCGAAATTTGGTTTCCAAGTTTTGCCATGCATGACACGTCAGAAAATAAGCGTACCGCTTATCGCCGAAATAACATTGGTCATATCTTTCAGCAGTTTAATCTTCTTCCCACCCTCAATGTTGCGGATAACATTCGCTTTTGTCGTCAGTTGAAAGGAATGCCGGAAGACCAAGGTTTACTGCGTCAAATTCTTTCTTCACTTGATTTAATGCCGTTGCTAGGCCGATACCCTGAAGAGGTTTCTGGTGGGCAGCAGCAGCGTGCTGCGATCGCGCGCTCCTTGTACATGGAGCCTAAAATTTTATTAGCAGATGAACCAACCGGTAGTCTTGATGAGCGTAATGCCGAGGCGGTGATGCGTTTATTGACGACCTTAACTCGCCAGTTGGATTGCACGTTATTATTGGTGACGCACAGTGAAAAAGTCGCGCAGCATATGGATGGTCGCGTACGTTTACAAGGAGGGTTGTTGCATGTTATGGCCCGTAGTTAAGGCGCTACTTGGTCATTATCGGCGTTATCCTTTACAAATCATTCTAGTATGGCTGGGTTTAACGCTTGGCGTTTCATTATTGGTGGGAGTGACGGCCATCAACCAGCATGCTCGTCAAAGTTATGAACATGGCGAAAAGCTGTTTTCTAATCCATTACCTTATCGTATTCGTTCCAAGCATATTGCCAATAAAATCCCCCAAGGTTTCTATATTCAGTTGCGCCGTGATGGATTTTCTCAGTGCGCTCCTTTTGAAAACCATCGTTTGACGACAAAAAATGGCACGGATATTTCGCTGATTGGGCTTGATCCCGTCGCGATGTTGCCAACCAATAGCGGTCTTCCTTTATCGGAATTTTCGACATTATCATTGATGAATCCGCCGTATCCTATTTTGGTGAGTGTTGATCTCGCTCGTCTCCAAGGTTGGCAAACGGGTGATTTTATCGTGCTTGATGATGAATCAAAGTTAGGTCCTATTCAGATCGATCAACAAGATCTCATCAACGGCACGCGTGTTATTGCGGATCTATCCTTGGTGCGAATGCTCAAGAAAAGTTCGGGCTTATCTGTTATTGCTTGTGGTGATATGCCGCCAGAGAAACTGAAAAGACTAAAAGATAATTTACCTAATGGTTTGACGCTAGTCCGTAGTTCTCGCACTGAGCTGGAATCACTCACGCGTGCTTTTCATCTCAATCTCAATGCAATGGGTATGTTGGCATTTTTGGTCGGGCTATTTATATTCTACCAAGCCATGTCTTTATCTTTAATCCAGCGCCAACCTTTGGTCGGGTTATTACGGCAAGCGGGCGTTTCTGGCTGGCAGCTTACCCAAGCATTGGTGATTGAGTTGTTTGGCATGGTCCTGCTTAGCTGGATATGCGGTAACGGATTGGGGTTATTATTGGCCAATCAACTTATTCCAGCGGTTTCAGCCAGTTTGGGTGACTTGTACGATGCTAATGTCGGTTTATCGATTAGCTGGAATTGGCAGTGGAGTAGTTACAGTTTAGCCATGGCGTTGATTGGTGCATTTGCGGCGTGCGCTTGGCCCCTCGTCCGGTTGCTAAAATCGCAGCCTATTCGTCTTTCGGCTCGTCTCTCTTTGCTTCGATTTGCTGGCACAGAATTTCGCCTGCAAGCCCTTGTTGCTTGCGCATTGACTGTCGCGGCGATTGCCGTGTATCAAGTTCCACAAACGCAACTTTCTGGTTTTGCAATTATTGCGTTGATGTTACTCAGTGTTGCGCTGTTTACGCCTTATCTTATTTGGACGCTGTTCAACAGTTTTTCCTACTCACTCGCTTGGGTAAAAGCGCGTTGGTTCTTTGCCGATGCAGCCGCCAGTATGAGCTATCGCGGTGTCGCCACTATGGCATTTATGATTGCTATGGCGGCGAATATTGGCATTGAAACCATGGTCGGTAGCTTTCGCGATACTACTGAAAAATGGTTAAACCAACGTTTAGCGGCCGATATTTATGTCTATCCTACCAACAGTTCGGCATCAAGAATGAGTAGTTGGTTGAAAGCGCAGCCTGAGGTCAATGATGTTTGGTGGCGTTGGGAAAAAGATTTCGCCACCGACAAAGGTGCATTGCAAGTGGTCAGCACAGGTATCTCCGATGGTGAGTTAGACTCGTTGACGGTTAAACTCGCTGTTCCTAACTATTGGTATGATTTACACCATTCAAAGAGTTTGATGATCAGTGAATCCATGGCGCTTAAATTAGGCATTAAGCCTGGTGATTTTATTGACCTTTCTGAGCCTTTGGGTCAAAAGTGGCAAGTCGTGGGGGTGTACTACGATTATGGTAACCCTTACCACCAGGTCTTATTATCACACCAAAATTGGTTATTTGCGTTTGCCAGTACGGGAAATGTGGCGCTAGGAGTGGTTTTGCATGAAGGTGTGAATGACCAAGGATTAAAGAAGCGACTAGAATCGGTATTTAGGTTGGGCCCTGAGCGGATTTTTGATAACAGTCACATTCATACTCAAGCGATGCGGGTGTTTGACCGAACCTTTGCCATCGCCGATACGCTCGGGCGTATTACTTTGTTGATTGCCGTGTGTGGTATTTTCTTTGCTACGTTAGCCGGAGAGGTTTCCCGCCAGCGGCATGTTTCGCTACTGCGTTGTTTGGGTGTTTCTGGTAAAGAGCTGGTGGTGATTGGCAGCTTGCAGTTGTGTGTTTTTGGGGCGATAGCGCTCGTGATTGCAATGCCGTTAGGGCTTGCACTTGCTCGTCTTGTGGTGGACATCGTGATTAAACAATCCTTTGGTTGGACAATCCAACTGCAGTTGATCCCCGGGGAGTATTTGAAAACGGCAGCATGGGCGATGGTGACCTTGATGTGCGCAGGTGCAATCCCGGTTATTCGTTTGGTTAGAAGGCCACCGATTAGCTCATTTAGAGACGCGTTATAAATGATGAAACGATACCTCGTACTTTTGTGCTCTTTGTTGATTGCTGTATTGTTCGGCCTCTATTCGTGGCACCAGTATTGGCAGGCACAGCAAACGATTTCAGAATATGCTGTTTCTGAAACAGCTTCTAAGCAAATGGATACATCATCAATATCGAAAGAGCACCCGTTCGAGCTCGTGCTTCCTAATCGCCCGGTACGACTTCCTCAAGATTTCAATTTTCATCAAGGTTTTGAACATGAGTGGTGGCATTACTTTGCGAATGTCAGTGATGAACATGGGCAGCAATATGGGATCCAGTGGAGTTATTTTCGTCTCGCTAATGAAGCTCGAGATGCCAATGGATGGCTTAGTCCTCAGCTTTATCTTGCTTATGTGGTGATCTCTTCAAAGAATGAAGTCTGGCGTGAACAGCGGATTGCGCGGGGCGGAATTGGTCAAGCCGGCTTAGAATTAAAGCCGTTTAAAATGTGGATTGATAATTGGAACTGGCGCGCACCGGGGACGACTCCATTTCCTGGAGTATTAGATGTAGCGACGGACACGTTTTCACTCTCATTAAAAAATAATCTTTCCGGGCCATTTGTATTACCTGGTCAGCAGGGATACCAAAAAAAGCATGATTCACTTTCTTTAGCCTCATATAGTCTCCAAGCACCGTTTTTGCAGGTCAAAGGTGTGCTCAACTTAGGTGTTAACTCTCAACCCATTCAAGTCACAGGTAATGCATGGCTGAGCAAGGAGTGGGGTAATAATCTGCTGCCTAACGCTAAACAGGGATGGGATAAGTTGTTCGTTAAACTCGATAGCAAAACAACCTTATTGGTTAATCGCTATCGTTATTTTCAGCAAGAGCCCTATTTGTTTGGGGCAATTGTGAAAGATTCGGGCACCACGATCGCACTATCTGCTGATGAAATTGATTTAGTTCCTGTCGTTTCTGCCGCGTCGGAGAATGAGCGTGACATCCCGTTACAATGGGTGGTAAACATCCCTAAATATAATATTCATCTGGTGACGAAAGCGGTGAATCGCGATCTGTGGTCGCCCTTTCTGATCCCTTATTGGGAAGGCCCAATTATCACCGATGGTAGTCATAAGGTGACGGGTTTCATGCAACTAACGAGCAACTAAGTTCAAATATTTGCGGAATCTAAAGGTCAAGTTGTTCTTGGCCTTTTGTGTTTTTGTGAACCTTTTTTATTTTGTTGTAAAATTGTTATGCATGAAAACTAATCAACAATGGGAAAATAGTGAAAACCAAGGAATATACGTTGTATTGTTATGCTTGACTCGGAAATTCCGATTCTTAATATCTGAACAAGCGATTTTTACTTCTATCAGCTACTGTATAAACTCTGTCATATTCATTTGTTAATGGTTTATTAACATGCATAACTATAAGGACGATATCATGAGTGATGTGATTCGCGACTTTTTCAAGATGGAATCAGCAGGTGGTATTTTGCTGGTTATTGCTGCTGCAATTGCAATGATGATTGCTAACTCACCGCTAAATGATGTTTACCAATCTTTTTTACATTCCTACGTGTTTGGAATGTCAGTGTCGCATTGGATCAATGATGGCTTAATGGCCGTATTCTTTTTGTTGATTGGTTTAGAAGTCAAACGTGAATTGTTGGAAGGTGCTCTTAAATCCAAAGAAACGGCTATTTTCCCAGCCATTGCTGCCGTCGGCGGCATGCTTGCTCCAGCATTAATTTACGTGCTGTTTACGGCTGGTGATGCACAAGCGATTCAAGGTTGGGCGATCCCAGCGGCCACTGATATTGCGTTTGCGCTAGGTATTATGGCGCTATTGGGTAAACGTGTTCCAATCAGCTTAAAAGTGTTCTTGCTGGCGCTTGCGATTATTGATGACTTAGGGGTTGTGGTCATTATTGCGCTATTTTATAGCGGTGATCTTTCTACCATTGCGTTAACCGTCGGTTTCTTAATGACTGGTGTGCTTTTTATACTAAACAACAAGCATGTTACCAAAATCAGCCTTTACTTAATTGTCGGTGCGATTTTATGGTTTGCCGTACTTAAATCTGGTGTTCATGCAACCTTGGCTGGTGTAGTGATTGGTTTTGCTATTCCGCTGAAAGGTGATAAAGGCGAATATTCTCCGCTAAAGCATCTTGAGCATGCGCTACACCCGTATGTCGCTTTTGGTATTCTGCCATTGTTCGCATTTGCCAATGCCGGGATTTCACTGGAAGGGATCTCCGTATCTAGCCTCACGTCAATGTTGCCTTTGGGCGTGGCTCTTGGCCTATTTATTGGTAAGCCATTGGGTATTTTTACCTTCAGTTGGGCTGCGGTGAAACTCGGTGTCGCTAAATTGCCTGAAGGGATCAATTTCAAGCATATTTTTGCCGTGTCAGTGCTATGTGGTATTGGCTTTACAATGTCGATTTTTATCTCGTCATTGGCTTTTGGACCGACCAATGCTGAATTTGATACGTTTGCACGGCTCGGTATATTAATGGGCTCGACCACTGCCGCGATTGTAGGCTATATATTGCTTCGTTTATCTTTGCCAAAAAACGCATAAGAATATAATCAGCCCTCCGTAATACGAGGGCTGATTCATTTTATAAACTAACCATTTGATTTATCAATATTCTTAATCAATAGAAAATTTAAGTTTTTATCGATTTATTGAAAATTATTGCCAGCGTAATTATTTTTTGATATTTTTCGCACCAATCTCGGACAGTAGCTTCTGGGGGACACGCGTAATGACCATTCAGGCTGATTGTGACATTACGTAGGGTAGGTATCAGCAAGTCCTTTTGTTGATAGACGGGATACTCTTGCAGCGGGAGCTGCATGTGAATGGGAAACCCAACATTGAACTCATCATCACTTAACACACTGACGTTAATCAGCTTTGTACTTCCTCTATGCCCTGTGCTTGAAGACAGTTCTATCACCGAACCTTGATTCTCTGATTTAGTAATCTTTCATCGAAGACGATGAACCAATTTCCGTTTTTGCCTTTTGGCTAATACGGAGCTTATTGCTATGTCATATTTCCTTATATTAAAACCAAACCAAGGAAATAGGCGGAAATTTTCACATTCAAGGGGAAGGGAAATGAGCACAGCCTTTGAAGTCGATAACACTATCGCAAACATTTTTTCATCTCAGGTACCTGTTGTTGAAGGTATTTATGATCTCACACCGGATCAAATTCTACTCGATCAAATTGAGCATGAATCTGAAGTTCGTTCATACCCACGCCGTCTACCGATTGCCATCAAGCAAGCTTATGGTGCGTTAGTAGAAGATACGCGCGGACAAATTTTCCTCGACTGCTTAGCGGGCGCGGGAACGTTGGCACTTGGGTATAACCATCCTGAGATCAATCAAGCACTGAAAGAGCAGTTAGATTCAGGTCTGCCATATCAGACATTGGATATGACAACGCACGCTAAAGACAAATTCATCAAGCAAGTAAAAGCATTTTTGCCTGAAGAGTTTGCAAAAAATTCCGCGATTCAATTTTGTGGACCTTCTGGTGCGGATGCCGTTGAAGCGGCTATCAAGCTGGTGAAGCAGACAACGGGTCGTAACACTATGTTTGCGTTTCGCGGTGCTTACCACGGTATGACCAACGGTACGATGGGCATGATGGGCAACCTGAATACCAAAGCTCGTCGCACAGGATTAATGTCGGATGTGCATTTTATGCCATTCCCATACAACTTGCGCTGTCCGTTTGGTTTAGGGGGCGATGAAGGTGCCAAAGCGAGCATTCGCTACATCGAACGTCTGCTGAACGATGACGAAGCAGGCATCATGAAACCGGCGGCCATTATTGTTGAACCTGTTCAAGGTGAAGGTGGCGTTATTCCCGCTCCAGCATTCTGGCTGCGTGAACTACGCCGTATCTGCGATGAACACGGTATTTTATTAATTTTCGATGAAATTCAGTGTGGCGTGGGTAAATCGGGTTACCGCTTTGCATTTGAAGAGTCTGGCATTTGTCCTGATATTCTTTGCTTATCTAAAGCCATTGGTGGTGGTCTGCCAATGTCTATTCTTGTGTTCAAGAAAGAGATCGATACTTGGAAACCGGGTGAGCATACAGGCACATTCCGTGGTAACCAATTAGCCATGGTTTCCGGTGCGAAAGCGTTAGAAATTATTTTACGTGATAACCTAGTTGAACACGCTAACGTCGCGGGTCAGTACCTACGCCAAGGCCTTGAAGCGATTCAACGCCGCGTGAATTGTATTGCTGAAGTTCGTGGCAAAGGTTTGATGCTCGGCCTCGAGATTCGTAAACCAAACGGTGAAATGAACAAATTTGGCGAGCCAATGGCCGATGGCCAATTAACACTCGCTATCCAACGCGCGGCACTTGAACGTGGGTTGATGGTTGAGAAAGGTGGCCGTGACGGATCCGTTATTCGTTTCTTACCACCGATTATTATCTCATTCGAGCAGATCGATTTTGCCCTGCGCACTCTTGAAGCGGCGATTTTAGCTGCAGGTGGCGGCGAGAAAGATCCAGAGCCAGAAAATCAAGCGTGGAAGAAGCATTTTATCCAAACCGGTGAAATGGGTAGCAATGAATTTGCCGCTGTGATGAACCATGCCACTTCTGCGATGAAATCTGTTTTTGAACAAGCCAAAGCGCCTTATTCAGGTTTGGATCCAAAGCAGCTTGAAGAAGCGATTTACGCGGTAGATTTAGATAACAAAAACGCGCCGTTGAAGGATGTGATCTCTGAAATGGCAGATCTGGTCGCCAAAAATTCCATTATCGTTCAACACCCGGATTGTATTGCTCACCTGCACACTCCACCCCTGATGCCATCAGTAGTTGCCGAAGCGATGATCGGTGCATTAAATCAATCAATGGACTCATGGGATCAATCTTCTTCTGCTACCTATGTCGAGCAGAAAGTGATTGATTGGATGTGTGAAAAATACGAACTCGGCGCTCAGGCGGATGGTATTTTCACCAGTGGTGGCACGCAAAGTAACCAAATGGGTTTAATGTTAGCTCGTGACTGGATTGCCGATAAATTAAGTGGTCACTCTATTCAAAAGCTGGGCTTACCTGAATATGCCGATAAGCTGCGTATTGTGTGCTCGAAAAAATCGCATTTCACCGTGCAAAAATCGGCCTCTTGGATGGGGTTGGGCGAGAAAGCCATTTTGGCGGTTGATGCGAATCCAAACGGCACAATGGATGTCACCAAACTGGAAGCGGTTGTTGCACAAGCGAAAGCGGAAGGTCTTATTCCTTTTGCTATTGTTGGAACGGCAGGCACAACGGATCACGGTGCGATTGATGATCTGTCGACGATTGCGGATGTAGCACAGCAACATGATCTATGGATGCATGTGGATGGAGCATACGGCGGCGCATTGGTTCTAAGTAGCCATAAAGCACGTTTGCACGGTGTTGAGCGTGCGCACTCGGTCAGCGTCGACTTCCATAAATTGTTCTTCCAAACGATCAGTTGTGGCGCGGTGTTGCTCAAAGATAAAAGTCACTTCAAGTATCTACTGCATCATGCGGATTACCTTAACCGTGAACATGATGAACTGCCAAACTTGGTGGATAAATCTATTTCTACGACCAAGCGTTTTGATGCATTGAAAGTGTTTATGACAATGCAAAACGTAGGCCCTAAGGCTTTGGGTGAAATGTACGATCATCTGCTAGAACAAACACTGCAAGTGGCAGATTTAGTGCAGCATCACGATGCTTTTGAACTCTTGGCTGAGCCTGCGCTCTCCACCGTGTTATTCCGTTCCGTGGATAAACAAGCGGTAGATTTTGACGAGTTGAACAAAGCGTTGCGTTTAGAAGCATTGACACGTGGTGTCGCGGTGTTGGGCGAGACGATTGTGGATGGCAAAACAGCGCTTAAATTCACCATTTTAAACCCATGCTTACAATTGTCAGATTTCAAAGCATTACTTAATAAGATTGAAGTACTAGCCTCTGAGCTAGCCAAGGCATAAAGGAATACAAACAACCATGTCTATTTTACAAATTGGCGCGGGAGGCGTTGGCTGGGTTGTCGCACATAAGGCGGCCCAAAACAACGACATACTCGGTGATATTGTTCTTGCTTCTCGTACTCTTGAAAAGTGCGAGAAGATCATTGAATCGATCAAAGGAAAAAATAACCTTAAAGATCCAACTAAAAAACTTGAGGCACGCACCGTCAAGGCGGATGACGTAGCCTCGTTAGTTGCATTAATTAAAGAAGTCCAGCCTGATCTTGTGATCAACGCTGGCCCTCCTTGGGTAAACGTGCCAATCATGGAAGCATGTTATCAAGCCAAGGTTTCCTATCTAGATACATCGGTTGCTGTTGACCTTTGCTCTGAAGGTCAACAAGTGCCTGAAGCGTATGATCCTCAATGGGCATTTCGTGAAAAATTTAAGCAAGCAGGCATTACCGCTATTCTCGGTGCTGGTTTTGATCCGGGCGTGGTTAGTGTGTTTGCCGCGTATGCGGTGAAACACCTCTTTGACGAAATCGACAGTATTGATGTGATGGACATTAATGCAGGCGATCACGGCAAAAAATTTGCGACTAACTTTGATCCAGAAACCAATATGTTAGAGATTCAAGGCGACTCTTTCTATTGGGAAGAAGGGCAGTGGCAGCGTGTTCCTTGCCATTCACGAATGCTAGAATTTGATTTTCCTCAGTGCGGCCAGCACAAGGTGTACTCCATGTCGCACGATGAAGTGCGTTCGATGAAAGAGTTTATTCCGGCTAAACGTATTGAATTTTGGATGGGTTTTGGCGATCGTTATCTCAACTATTTCAATTGCATGCGTGATATTGGTTTATTGAGTCCAAACCCATTGACGCTGCAAGATGGTACTGTGGTTCAACCACTTCAAGTGCTTAAAGCGATGTTGCCAGACCCAACCTCTTTGGCTCCTGGCTACAAAGGCCTGACTTGTATTGGTACTTGGGTGCAAGGTTGGAAGGATGGTAAACAGCGCAGTGTCTTTATCTACAATAATGCAGACCATGAAGTGGCATACCATGATGTAGAGCACCAAGCCATCGCTTACACCACGGGCGTTCCTGCCATTACTGCGGCATTGCAGTATTTCCAAGGGCATTGGGCACAAGCGGGCGTGTTTAACTTAGAGCAGCTTGACCCTGATCTGTTTTTAGAAACGATGCCTAAATTAGGTTTGGATTGGCATGTTCAAGAGCTCGATATCGTGCAACCAGAGATTAAAATTCTAAAATAAGAGTTTTCGATAGTTAAGCCGATGCAGATGTGTCGGCTTTCTTCAATTTGAGAGTGATAAATAGATGCAAAAAAGCGAACTCCAAACGCCCTATTTTATGATTGATGAATCACAGTTGATCGCGAACCTAGAAATCGCGAAGCAGCTCAAAGAGATGTCGGGCGTCAAACTCGTCTTAGCTTTAAAATGCTTCTCTACTTGGGGAGTGTTTGACATCATCAAACCTTACCTAGATGGCACAACCAGCAGTGGCCCATTTGAAGTAAAATTAGGTTACGAAACGTTTGGTGGTGAAACTCACGCCTATAGCGTTGGCTACAGTGAAGCTGATGTTAAAGAAGTGGCCGATATTTGCGACAAAATGATTTTTAATTCGCAATCCCAGTTGGCCGCTTACCGTCATTTAGTTGAAGGCAAGGCGTCATTGGGTTTACGTTTAAACCCCGGCGTGAGTTACGCTGGGCAAGATCTTGCCAATCCCGCACGTCAGTTTTCTCGTTTAGGTGTTCAAACAGACCATATTGATAACTCAGTGTTCGATACTATCAATGGCGTGATGTTCCATATGAACTGTGAGAACAAAGATGCTGATGCGTTCATTGCGTTATTAGATTCGATCTCTGAGCGTTTTGGCCAATATCTGGATAAGTTAGATTGGGTCAGCCTAGGCGGTGGTGTGTTCTTCACTTGGCCTGGTTATCCGCTAGAAAAATTAGCATTAGCGCTTAAGGCCTTTTCAGAAAAGCATCAGGTTCAGCTTTATCTTGAACCGGGTGAGGCGATCATCACGAAAACGGCTGATTTAGTGGTGACTGTCGTCGATATCGTTGAAAATGGCATGAAAACAGCGATTGTTGATTCGGCAACTGAAGCGCATCGTTTAGACACACTGATTTACAAAGAGCCTGCGGCTATCTTAGAAGCGAGTGCGAACGGTGAACATGAGTATGTCATTGGCTCGTGCTCTTGCTTAGCGGGTGATCAATTTTGTGTGGCTTCATTTGAACAGCCATTATCGATTGGCCAGCGGTTGCATATCATGGATAGCGCGGGCTATACCATGGTGAAATTGAATTGGTTTAATGGCCTTAAAATGCCTTCCGTGTATTGTCAACGCAGTACAGGAGAGCTTCAGAAACTGAATGAATTTGGCTATGAAGACTTTAAACGTTCATTATCTCAATGGTCGGTAAACTGATGACAATAGGCCTCACCATACAGTGGGTGAGGCCTATTTTTGTAAAATCACACCTTAGAGTTTAAAGCTTTTCATTCTTTCGTCTAATTGGCGTGAAAGAGCGGCCAAGGTTTCACTCTCTTCTGCCAAATAGTTTGCCGATTGTGACATCTCCAATGCTGAATCGTTAATGCCACTGACGTTACGGTTCATTTCTTCGGCCACTGCACTTTGTTCTTCTGCCGCAGTGGCGATTTGAATTGCTTTGTCACTCACATGCTGAATATGACTGACGATCAAGGAAAGATCACTGCCTGCATTTTCTGCCCGCTCCACACTGTTATAAGCGAGATCTTGGCTTTTTTGCATCGCGTTTGATGTACTAACGGCCAGTTGCTGTAAGCGGTTAATGGTGGTTTGGATTTGGTCAGTGGAATGATGGGTACGGCTAGCTAAATTTCTGACCTCGTCGGCGACCACTGCGAATCCTCTACCTTGTTCTCCAGCACGTGCGGCTTCAATCGCTGCATTTAGTGCAAGTAAATTGGTTTGTTCAGAAATGCCGCTGATCACTGTGGTCACTTCACTGATTTGCATCACGCCTTCTTTGAGTTTGTGCACTTGCTCAGTAGCCACTTCCAGCTCTTTTGAGAGCGCTTTAATGCTGTCCACACTGGAATGTACGTCTTTATCGCCTAAGCCGGCTTCTTTGCTGGCATCCAATGTGTCTCTTGCGGTCTCTTCTGCATGGCCTGCAACATCGGCAACTGTCGCACTCATTTCATTCATCGCGGTTGCGAGCTGACTTAATTGGTCACGTTGGCTGGTCACCGCTTGGCTAGTTTCTTCCGCAGAAGAAGCGATGCGAATGGCGGCCTCTGCAAGCAGGTTTGCTGAGGTGACCGACTCGATTAATGCTAAACGCACTGCGCTTACACTGTCATTGATACGACATGCCACAATGCCAATCTCATCTTCTCCCATTACGGGGACCTGTGCGGTTAAATCGCCGCTTGCCACTTTTTTCATGACTTCTTTAATTGACTCTAACGGCATAATGATGGCTCGGCTGATGACCACCCCAAGCGTTGCCATCACAAACACAACTGCCAATGTCGCTCCTCCCATCTTGAGGATCTGTTTGTTGATCGCCTCTTCAATGTCATTGATGAGCATGCCTGAGCCGATAATCCAATGCCACGGCGCAAACCCGTGGACTGCCGATAATTTCTCTGCGGGTGTTCCACTGTTAGTCTGCCAAGGATATGTCAACGTGCCTTGTTGACCATTTTTGCCAAGTTCAACCATAGTGAACCAAAACTCGCCTTGTGTATCTTTTCCTGGGCTTCCCATCTGTTTGCCAACCAAATCAGTGCGAATCGGATGGGCAATGGTGTAACGAGACTCATCGATAGCAAAAAGATAGTTGTTGCTGTCAAAACGTGTGTTGTTGATGAGTATCTTCGCCTGTGATTTAGCTTCGTCTTCGGGGAGTGTTTTCTGAAGGTGTGAGATTTGTGAGAGGAGAGTATCGATAACTGCGTTCAACCTCGCTTCACGCTCTACGACTAAGTTACTTCTCAGCGCGCTAGTTGCAATGAACAGTAAGCTCAATAAGCCAACAATTGCAACCGCGATAATAGCGGTCAGCTTGTAGCTGACCTTAATATTTTCAAGCTTCAACATGACGTTACCACCATTAAAACAACCCAACCTTATTGCTGGGCATATTGGTTTACCTGTTGTACTTGAGGTTACCGTGATGTTGGTTACGTTTGATTGCCAGAGTCACAAGGTTTGTTAATACTCATTAGTAATCATCCGTTTATCCATCTGACGGCGTCTTCAAGTTATTCGGCATCTAGGATTTGCAGGCTTAGATTAATTATGGTTACCCGCTCTCTAATATTGGAATATGGTCGTCATTTCGCGAATGCAATTAGTTGATTTTGTTAACTGAATCACAACTTTAATCTTGCTTAATAGATAGTGAGGTCGATAAAAAAGGAAGCATCAGCTTCCTTTTTTCGGGGTCGTAAACGAGATTACACTTCTAATATCACGCGCGTATCTCCACTGAGCGCTTCAAGCTCATCGGCTACGTCTTCAATTTGTATCGCAGCAGGGAGCTTGATGGCTAGGTTGGCGGTAAATAAACTTGAGCTGACACCACCGCCACCCGCAATAAAAACGCGTTGGCAATCCATATCTAAAATATTGATACCTTGATTATCAAGAAGGTGGGTGATTTCGTTGACGATGCCTGCACGGTCATTTGCATCAATCCGCAGTTGGTAAATCGTTTCTTTTTCGTGTTGATGTACGTCAGAATCAACAATCTGCACCAGAAGATCGGGTTGTTCTCTAAATGCTTGTTGAACGATAACGGCATTTGAGGTCGGTAACTCTATTTTAATGACGGCAGCTACTTGGTTTTCAATAAAGTTCACTTTACTTATTAACCATTTTCCACCATTTTCATGAGTGATAGCGGCAAGATGTTTAATTGTGGCTGGTGTTGCACTGCCGACGAAATTGACGATAAAAGTACTGTTCATAATAGGCCTCCCATAGCAAGCTAACGAAAGATAAATCGTTGATCTTGAATTCCTTTCACTTCAGTGTAGAGGCCTATCTTAGATAAGACTTGATGAGAGTCAATTTTTTACATTTACGCAGTCTCTTGCTTGTCAGTATTCATACTTGGGCCACAAAAATAGCTTTGGCTTTAGGCATTGGTCTTGTGTTTAGCCCTGTTTTTTAGAAACTGACTTTGAGATTAAGGCCATAAAATTGCGAATCATAGCTAGCGCCTGAGTCCAAAGCAAACTTTGCGGCATCTTGGTTGCCAAACCAAGGCGTGCCATTAAATTCTACTTCGGCATCGCCTCCCCAAGCATTTGATACCCAGCCATGGATATGTCCAACAGGGTTGAGGAAGAAAAGTGTGACATCACCCAGAGTCGATGAACCCAACACTTCACCACCTGTGGTAACAATATCTTGTTCCGCTTCAAACATCAGCTCACCGACAACCGCACCAAAAAAGGGCGTAATAAATAAGTCTTGCCATGACGGTATCTCGGCAAACGATTCTACGCCATATTCCCAAAAGAAAGTCGACATAACACCGGAGTAAAGAAAAGATTCAAACTCATTAAATCCAGCATGTCTTGCGGCTGTGTAGTAAACGCCGCCAAAGTAGGGGTGCATAATGTAGTTGAGATAATGCTCATCTCTATCCCAAGTGGGGCCGGATGATACGTTATCTTTCCATTTGCTGCCTATGCCGCTTATGCTGCGATCCTCTTCATCCCATTTGGTAATGGATGCAGGCAAAAATGTCATTAAACCAACGGTTGCTACGCTTAATCCTAAGATGGTGTAGGTTTGGCCTTTGAGATAGTCCCAGTCTTTTGTATCTTGCACGGTAAGATATTTAGGCAGCGCGGGCTCTTCAAGGTTTAGCGGTTGCGACTCTGCTAAGCTTGCTAAAAATGGAGAGTTCGATTGGTAAATATTCGGATCGTCATTAAAACAAGAAATTTGATTGCAGTCGACCGTATAGGAAAACTCAATGTGTTGGTTGAAATCGTATGCAGTGGCACTAGCACAAGCCGAAAACGATAACATCAATGGTATGATGCTTTTCTTTGACACGGAGGGCTCCAAAGTTTTGTTTTTAATGATCAGAATCACAATTATCTATTAAAGCGGCGGTGATGAAAACAGCAAATTATGTAAATAAGGAAACTTATGAGAAAAATAGCATTCAAAGCGTTATATATTGCACTTTATTCTCTGCCGTATTGATTGATAGCACACCTGTAAGCGTACACAAAAGGACACCATGATATGTTGAAAATAGCAATGTTAAGCACGGGTGAGGAAGTGCTCCATGGCGATATTGTCGATACCAATGCTGCTTGGTTATCCAGTGAGTTCTTCCAGCAGGGTTTTTCGTTAGTAAAACGATCAACGGTAGGCGATAGCCAGCAAGCCTTGGTTGAAGAGTTACTGATGCTTAGTTTCAATAATGATGTATTGATCGTAAATGGCGGGCTCGGCCCAACGTCTGATGATTTAAGTGCGGCGGCGGCGGCTCAAGCGGCGGACCAAAAGTTGGTGTTGTCTGTGCTGTGGAAGCAAAAACTGGACGAATTTTTTGCGCAGCGTGGTGTTGTGATGCCAGAAAGTAACCTCAAACAAGCGATGTTACCTGAGTTCTCTGACATCATTGATAACCCAATAGGGACGGCTTGCGGCTTTAAAGTTCAGATTAATGATTGTGTTTGTTATTTCACCCCCGGAGTACCCAAAGAGTTTAAGCTGATGGTCTCTGAACAGATTTTACCCGACTTGCTAGCAACATACCCACAACAAACGGGATTAGAGTGCAGCCGTTTATTCACTCTGGGTTCATCAGAATCGGCCATTTCAGATAAGTTGGATAAATTAGTCTTATCGGAAGGGTATATGCTGGGGTATCGTTCTTATCTGCCTTTTATTGAGGTGAAATTGTTTGGTCCGAAAAGTGATTTAGAACGCCGAGTAAAACTACTACAGATCATCTACCAGCATTTGGAACAACATGTTGTGAGTGTCGATGAACCTATGCTCACGCATATCGGTCATTTAATGCAAGACAAAGGATTATCGATCTCTATTGCAGAACAAGCGACCAAAGGTTGGCTCGCCAGTTGGTTGTTAAGTAACGAGCAAGTGGAAGCGTTGAGCGGCCACTGCTGGATTTTGAGCCGCAACGTTGAATCGGGCTTAGGCGATCAAGATCCACTCGCGGCGTCATTAGCGCTTGCTGGCGCAACGAAGGAAAAGTGTTCTACTTCGTTATCGCTCGTGACTGGTGTAGTAAATGATGATCAATTTAGCCTAGCTTTATCGGCTCCGCAGGGAGAGTGGGGACAGATCCTCAAATTCAAGCGTCGTTACAGCGCCGATGAGCAGAGGGAGTTAATGGGGACCATAGCGGCTGATATGTTACGCCGCTATTTATCGAATAAGCCTATTTTTGCTCAGTATGGGGCATTGATCTCCGTCAAAGAGATGTTTTTATCTGCGAGCGTCATTGGCTAATTAACTCAATGTGTTAGCGCATTTTTAAGTTTAAGTCTTTGATAATTAGTTGCTTTATATTTAAATTGTATCGGGTGGTAACTGCATGATTTTTTGGCTTATTCCGTAGGTTCGGTGAGGTGCTTAGCTTATGATTATTTCGTCTAAAGACTAAGCTCATGATTTCACGCATCAGATAAAATTGTTTCAAAATTAGGTCTTTTTTGCACATCTTTTCTCTGTACACTGTCAGTCCGCTCGATGAAATTCAGCAGGAGGCTGACATGTTTAACCAATCGAAAATTTTAGTTTGGTATAAAGTTGCAAGTCAAAAAGTGATCTTAGGTGAGGCATTGAGTAATGAAATGAGTGATGTTGTTTCTTTATGGCTCAACGCTCCATCAGACTTAGATACGCCCAGCTATCAAGGATATAGACTTTCATTGTTTGATGGGGATGGCAGAGAAATCGCTAACAAATCCGTATCAATGGGTACAGCTGATGGCATTCTTCTAGGAATGTATAAAGCCAGAGCATAGCTCTGGCTTTATCTTTTTAACGCGCCAATGTGTGATGCGTTAAGCGCATATTGGCAGACCGAGATTAGGCTCGCCTTGCTTTGGGTCGATAATTAACACCAGCAAGTTCCACGTGGCTTTTGGCTTTACAAATACAGGGCAATATTTCGTTGCGCTCCGTGTAAGCCATCGCAAAACCAACATATTCCACTTCGCCTTTAACGAGCGTGCAGCGACAGGCACCACAGTGACCATCGCGACAGTTGTACTCCGGCTCTAGCCCCGCACTCTCCATACTTTCCAATAAAGTATTGGAAGAGTTTGATTCTATGGTTGTAACTTTGTTGATTTTAATGGTCGCCATTACAGCTCAAAGTCCTCGAAGTCATTGGCACGAACTTCATTGTCAATTTGGCCTACAAGGTAGGAGCTGATTTCTGCTTCTTGAGGTGCAACTTGTACGTTGTCTGAAGACAACCACGCATTAATCCAAGGAATTGGGTTTGATGTTGCGCCGGGGTAGGCGATATCTAAACCAACCGCTTGCATACGAACGTTGGTGATGTATTCAACGTATTGGCACAGAATGTCTTTGTTTAAACCAATCATCGAACCATCTTTAAACAGATATTCAGCCCACTCTTTTTCTTGTTCAGCAGCCGCTTTGAACAAATCAAAACACTCTTGCTTGCACTCTTCAGCGATTTGTAAGAAAGCGAAATCGTCTTGTCCATTACGCAGCAAGTTGATCATATGCTGTGTACCAGTCAGGTGCAAAGCTTCATCACGTGCAATCAACTTGATGATTTTGGCGTTACCTTCCATCAATTCGCGCTCTGCAAAGGCAAATGAGCAGGCGAAGCTGACATAGAAACGAATCGCTTCCAACGCATTGACTGACATCAAGCAAAGATAAAGTTTACGTTTCAGGTCACCTAAGCTAATTTTGACGCTCTCACCATTAATCTGATGCGTTCCTTCACCAAAACGGTGGTAGTCATTAGACAGTTGGATCAGATCATCGTAATAGTGTGCAATGTCTTTTGCGCGTTTCAATATGTGTTCATTTTCGACGATGTCATCAAACACAATACCCGGATCATTCACAATATTACGAATAATATGAGTGTATGAGCGTGAGTGGATTGTTTCTGAAAATGACCAGGTTTCAATCCATGTTTCCACTTCAGGAAGCGAAACCAGCGGTAGCAGTGCCACGTTAGGGCTGCGACCTTGGATTGAATCCAGTAGCGTTTGATATTTCAAGTTCGAGATGAAAATGTGCTTTTCATGATCTGGAAGCTTGTTGTAATCAATGCGATCACTCGATACGTCGACTTCTTCTGGACGCCAGAAGAACGAGAGCTGTTTTTCTATCAGTTTTTCAAAAATTTCAAACTTTTGCTGGTCGTAACGAGCCACGTTAACCGATTGGCCAAGAAACATCGGTTCTTTGAGTTGATCATTCTTTTTTTGAGAAAAAGTACTGTAAGCCATAAATGCCTCAATCCCTTTTAAGCTCCCCTGCGTGGGGAGCATTATTGAATACGTTGAGTGAAATAGAGTTAGATCTTACAACCGCCGCCCGCACAATCATCATCTTGTGCCTGTACTGCGTCTTTTTGATCATCCTTCGCGCCATCACGAGTGTTGTGATAGTACAAGGTTTTCACACCAAATTTATATGCCGTCAGCAGATCTTGTAGCAATTGTTTCATTGGCACTTTGCCACTTTCATACGCGCTGGGGTCGTAGTTGGTATTAGCGGAAATCGCTTGGTCAACAAATTTCTGCATGATGCCGACTAGGTGCAGATAGCCGTTGTTAGAACCAATATTCCACAATAACTCATAGTTCTCTTTCAAATTAATGAAATCCGGCACGACTTGTTTCAAGATGCCATCTTTTGAGGCTTTTACTGAAACATAACCGCGAGGAGGCTCAATACCGTTGGTGGCATTGGAAATTTGCGAAGAGGTTTCTGAAGGCATTAACGCTGTTAACGTTGAGTTACGTAAGCCAAATTCCATGATCTCTGCGCGCAGCGCATCCCAATCATAATGCAAAGGTTCTGCGCAAATTTGGTCGACATCTTTTTTATAGGTGTCGATAGGCAGCAAGCCTTTGGCATAATTTGTTTCATGGAATAGAGGGCATCGGCCTTGTTCTTTGGCTAACGCGACTGAAGCCTTCAACAGGTAATATTGCATCGCTTCAAAAGTGCGGTGTGTCAAACCATTTGCACTACCGTCCGAATATTTCACGCTATTTTTCGCCAGATAGTAAGCGTAGTTAATCACGCCCACACCCAATGTACGGCGATTCATGGTTGACTTATAAGCGGCAGGCAGTGGGTAATCTTGATAATCCAACAGTGCATCTAGCGCACGAACCACAAGATCAGACAACTCTTCGAAATCATCCAGAGATTGAATTGAACCTAAGTTGAATGCCGAAAGCGTACATAGCGCAATCTCACCTTCATTATCTTCAACATTAGACAGCGGTTTCGTCGGCAGTGCGATCTCCAAACAGAGATTGGATTGGCGAACAGGCGCTACAGACGCATCAAACGGGCTGTGCGTATTGCAGTGGTCAACGTTCTGGATGTAGATACGGCCAGTGGAGGCACGTTCTTGCATCAATAGGGAGAACAGTTCTACCGCTTTCACCGTCTCTTTTTTAATCGAAGTGTCATTCTCATATTGAACATACAAACGTTCGAATTCGTCTTGGTTTTCGAAGAATGCGTCATACAATCCAGGCACATCAGAAGGGGAGAATAGGGTGATATTACCGCCTTGGACTAAGCGAGAATACATCAACTTATTGAGCTGAACACCATAGTCCATATGACGAACACGGTTCTCTTCAACGCCGCGGTTATTTTTCAATACCAGTAGCGACTGCACTTCACCGTGCCACAAAGGGTAGAAGACAGTGGCTGCGCCACCACGAACACCACCTTGAGAACAGCACTTCACTGCGGTTTGGAAATATTTATAAAAAGGAATACAACCCGTGTGGAATGCTTCACCACCGCGAATTTCCGAGCCTAATGCACGAATGCGGCCCGCGTTAATACCAATACCCGCACGCTGTGATACATAACGTACGATAGAGCTTGCTGTGGCATTGATTGAATCTAAGCTGTCACCACATTCAATCAACACACATGAGCTAAATTGACGGGTAGGCGTGCGCACACCCGACATGATTGGCGTTGGCAGCGAGATTTTGAACATTGATGTTGCGTCGTAAAAACGCTTAATGTAATCGAGACGGTTTTCTTTTGGATATTTCGCGAATAAGCAAGCGGCGACCAAAATGTAGAGGAACTGGGCACTCTCATAAATTTGTTTCGTCACACGGTTTTGCACGAAGTACTTACCTTCAAGCTGTTTTACCGCGGCGTAAGAAAAATTAAGGTCACGTGCGTGGTCGATATAAGTGTCGAGTTCTTCAAATTCTGCGCGAGTATAATCTTCGATAAGGTGCTTATCGTATTTGCCCATTTCAACCAAACGAGAGACATGGTTGTACAAAGTGGGTGGCTCGTATTGTCCGTAGGCTTTTTTACGCAAATGGAACACCGAAAGACGAGCCGCTAGATATTGGTAATCTGGCGTCTCTTCTGAAATCAAATCGGCAGCGGATTTGATGATAGTCTCATGGATGTCAGAGGTCGTAATACCATCGTAAAACTGAATGTGAGCTTTCAGTTCTACTTGTGATACAGAGACATTGTGCAGGTCTTCCGCAGCCCACGCGATTACACGGTGGATTTTCTCAAGATCAATTGTTTCTTTGCGTCCATCACGCTTGGTGACAGTAAGTTTTTGGTTCATTCTGCTTCATTTCCCTAACAAAACTGATTAAGGCCGTATTTTTGTAGAATTGTTGTAAATTTTATCGCGGCTTTGTGATCTGAATTTATCTATATATTGTAGTGCAAACACAACATATAGGGGTTCTTTGCTTTGCGAGTTACAAGATAGTGCTATCTGAAGCTCATTTCAAGTTACAGATCTGGGACAGCTTGTGGATAACTAGCAAAAATAAAAAAAACAGTTAGTACCCACTTACTGATGATCAAAGAGCCGATTTGATTGTAGAAAATTACCGTTTTGAGTTTGGTTTAGATGTAACCACAATCAAAAAAAAACTTCTTGATCTTTGAGGAAAAAAGGGAGCGATTTTCGATGTGGTTAAAATGGAATCTAGAGCACAAAAAACAGCCTAGAAACCGAGAAAAAATGTGCTATTCGGCTTAATTTTTAACGTGAGCAATACGCTATCGATAATGGCATATTAGATGACCACTGACTTTAAAAAAGCTGAGTATGAACGATGTAATTGACATCAACATTGCGCCCTAAACGGTAAGTATCGGTTAACGGGTTATAAAGTAGGCCTGTTATTCCTTGCTCTTGCAGGTTTGTTTTATCAATCATCTTAATCAGTTCCGATGGGCGGATGAATTTTTCATGATCATGTGTGCCTTCTGGAACAATGCGTAGCAACTTTTCTGCGCCCACGATGGCAAACAGGTAAGACTTAAAATTACGATTGAGCGTAGAAAAGAAAACATGACCGCCGGGTTTGACCAACGCAGAGCAGGCTTGAACAACGGACAATGGGTCTGGAACATGCTCAAGCATTTCCATGCAGGTGACAACATCATATGTGTGTGGGTTGTCAGCGGCGTGGTCTTCAATCGTACTTTGAATATAAGTGAGCTTTGTTCCGGTTTCTAAAGCATGTAAACGAGCGACTTCAAGCGGTTCTTTGCCCATGTCTAAGCCAGTCACTTGCGCACCTTCTCGCGCCATGCTTTCGGCTAAAATTCCGCCACCACATCCAACATCGAGCACCTTCTTGCCAAATAGGCCGTTGGCATTGACCAACACATAGTTCAATCTTAACGGGTTAATTTGATGCAGTGGCTTAAATTCACCATCCAGATCCCACCAGCGTGACGCCATCTCTTCAAACTTTTTAATTTCATTAAGATCAACGTTTTGTGCTTTAGTCATGTTAGATTCGCTCTTGCTGTCAAAATAGGCATCTTTAGTTGTGTGGGGTATTATAACCAGTTGATTATCACAGGCTACAGGTTATCTTTATTTCATTAATTTTTGGCTAAAATTTGGCCATTAATCAGCCGGGTATGGAATGAATGTGCAATTTCTCGGCACTTGATACACAACAAAGGTCACAACCTGATAAAAGGAAAGGGAAAGGGATGCCGAAGTAGTGAATTATGTGTTATATTTTTCGGCCTTGTACGTATCGAATATACGATCAAAAGATAGAGGGATAATGGCTCTATGAGCGATCTAGCTAGAGAGATCACGCCCGTAAACATTGAAGATGAGCTAAGAGGTTCATACCTAGACTACGCGATGTCCGTTATCGTGGGTCGTGCTCTTCCAGATGTGCGTGATGGCCTAAAACCAGTACACCGTCGCGTTCTATTCGCGATGAATGTGCTTGGTAACGATTGGAATAAACCATATAAAAAATCTGCCCGTGTTGTGGGCGATGTGATTGGTAAATATCACCCGCATGGTGATAGTGCTGTATACGATACGATTGTTCGTATGGCGCAGCCGTTCTCATTGCGTTACATGTTGGTCGATGGCCAAGGTAACTTTGGCTCGATCGATGGTGACTCTGCGGCAGCAATGCGTTACACCGAAGTACGCATGTCAAAAATTGCCCACGAACTGCTTGCCGATCTCGACAAAGAAACGGTCGATTATGTACCGAACTATGACGGTACAGAACAGATCCCTGCGGTTCTTCCTACGAAAATTCCTAACCTACTGGTGAATGGCTCATCTGGTATTGCAGTAGGTATGGCAACCAACATTCCACCCCATAACCTAACGGAAGTGGTTGAGGGTTGCTTGGCCTATATAAATAATGAAGACATCACCATTGATGAGTTGATGGACTACATTCCGGGCCCAGATTTCCCAACAGCAGCATTAATCAGTGGCCGCAAAGGAATTATCGACGCTTATAAAACAGGGCGCGGTAAAGTCTACATGCGCTCTAAAGCGGATATCGAAGTCGAGAAGAATGGTAAAGAAACCATTATCGTCAGAGAAATCCCTTATCAAGTGAACAAAGCACGCTTGATTGAAAAAATTGCTGAGTTGGTTAAAGAGAAAAAAGTCGAAGGCATCAGTGCACTACGTGATGAGTCTGATAAAGACGGCATGCGTATTGTTATCGAATGTAAACGTGATGCGGTTGGCGAAGTGGTACTGAACAACCTTTACGCTCAAACACAGTTACAAACAACATTCGGCATCAACATGGTTGCGCTGGATAATGGTCAACCTAAGCTATTCAACTTGAAAGAAATGTTGAAATGCTTTGTTGATCACCGCCGTGAAGTGGTGACGCGTCGTACTATTTTTGAACTGCGTAAAGCTCGTGATCGTGCCCACATTCTAGAAGCACTTGCTCTCGCGTTAGCCAACATTGATGAAATCATCGAATTGATTCGCCGCGCAGCAACGCCAGCAGAAGCAAAAGAAGGCTTGATTGCTCGTGGTTGGGATCTTGGCAACGTAGCGTCAATGCTTGAACGTGCTGGAACCGATGCCGCTCGTCCTGAATGGCTTGAACCAGAATACGGTATCCGTGATGGCAAATATTTCTTAACTGAGCAACAAGCCCAAGCAATTCTTGAACTTCGTCTGCACAGATTGACAGGTTTAGAGCACGAAAAAATTCTTGATGAGTACAAAGCTCTTCTGGAAGAAATCGCTGAACTGATGCATATCCTTGCTAGCACTGAACGTTTGATGGAAGTGATCCGCGAAGAGCTTGAAACTGTTCGTGATGCTTTTGGTGACGCACGACGCACTGAAATTACCGCGGCAACTCACGATATCGACATGGAAGAGCTGATTGCTCGTGAAGATGTGGTCGTTACACTTTCTCATGCAGGTTATGTGAAATACCAGATCCTCAGCGATTACGAAGCACAACGCCGTGGTGGTAAAGGTAAGAGCGCGACGAAGATGAAAGAAGAAGACTACATTGAGCGTCTTCTTGTGGCGAATACTCATGACCATATTCTTTGCTTCTCGACTCGTGGTAAGACATACCGTTTGAAAGTCTATCAATTACCGCTAGCGAGCCGTACAGCGCGTGGCAAACCTATCGTTAACATTCTTCCTCTGGAAGAAGGGGAACGTATTACTGCGATTTTGCCAGTCACTGAGTTTAGTGATGATAAGTTTATCTTTATGGCGACCGGTGACGGTACAGTGAAGAAAACATCACTTTCAAGCTTTGCCAACGTGCGTTCTAACGGTTTGATCGCGGTTAACTTGCGTGAAGATGATTCTTTGATTGGTGTGGACATTACCGATGGCAACAGTGAAATTATGCTGTTTTCTAAATTTGGTAAGGTGGTTCGCTTTAAAGAATCAGAAGAAACGCCAGTATTGGATGAAAATGGTCAGCCTGTTCTTGATGAACATGGCCAGCCAGAAATTAAGTTCAAAGGTGTGCGCGCCATGGGACGCACAGCGTCCGGTGTTCGTGGTATGAAGCTAGCAGAAGGCGACCAAGTGGTATCGCTGATTGTTCCTTCAAATGACGGCGACATCTTAACAGTGACACAAAACGGCTATGGTAAACGTACAACCTTAGGGGAATATCCAACTAAAGGTCGTGCAACTCAAGGCGTTGTTTCAATCAAGGTGTCTGAGCGTAATGGTCAAGTTGTCGGCGCAGTGCAAACTGAAGAAGGCGATGAGTTCATGATGATCACCGATGCCGGTACGCTCGTTCGTACTCGCGTCGCGGAAGTGAGCCAAGTGGGACGCAATACTCAAGGTGTGACCTTGATTCGCACCGCTGAAGATGAAAACGTCGTAGGTTTACAACGTATTGAAGAAATTGAAGATGTTGAGTTACCAGAAGGTGAGGAATTGCCAGAGGGTGAATCGAGCATTGCAATTTTAGAAGTACAAAGTGACGCAGAAGAGGCTGACTCTGAACCGAGCAGCGATTCTGAAGACGAGTAATCGTTTCACATATCCACCTTTATTCTAAGGTGATAAAGAATAAAAGCCGGAGCATTGATTGCTTCGGCTTTTTACTTCTAGCGAGCAGCCCATCCAACAAGCGAAGGATTTCCATTCAGCGTTGAAATCGTGGTGGTCTTTTTGAAAAGATCATCTGTGCCACAAATACGGCTGACTCCACATCTCTCATTCAACCTAAAATTGCCTATACTTAGCTATTGAGTTAACGTCATAAAAGTCATTAATTTAATTTTAAACGTTCTAGAAAAGATAACTTTTTAATAAATAAGAAACCAATCATTGGTTAAGATCTGTCCCCATAACATAATGGCGCTACAACTAAAAAGGATATAAAAGATGTTTGCTAATCGGTTTACTTTACAATCGCGATTAATTTTTGCGGTGTTATTACCTTGCGTTGCGTTGATTATTGTTGGAATGGCGAGCTTCAATAGCATGTCGACGATTCAACGACAGGCAGAACAGCTCTATCTCAATACGGCCGCGCCAATGCGTTCAATGGCTGAAGTTGCCTCTCGAATTCCCCGTATGCGGGTTGGTATCGATATGATGTTACTTCAAGAGACGTCGTTAAGAGATAAAAAGGGTGTCCTCACACGCGTGAAAGAGACACGTGACGAAGATATCCCTGAAATGAGGCAGTCTGTCGAGCACGCAGTTCAGTCACAAGTGGATCCAGAACAACGTAGACAAGTTCAGCAGCTGTTGACTGACTTTGAAAAAATGGTCAGTACTCAACTTAATCCTATGTTGGCGGCATTTGAAAAGGGCGATCTAGATACGGCTCGCAACATATACCGAGATCAATATGCGGTTACCTATGGTGAACTGCGTAAAAAAGCCAATGTGATCCTCGATTCGCTACTAGAGCAGGCCAAACAGCAGAACGTCAATAGCCAAAAGAGTTATGCCCAAGGGCAAAATCACATGTTTATCATTATTGGTATTGGCGTGCTAATTTCGTTTGTCACTTCATTCTTTATTGTTATCGGCCTAAAAACGAGAGTGGCCAGCCTACAAAAATCGATTGCTTTGGCAGCTGAAAACATGGCGCTAGATGCTCGCATTGATTTAGGTGGTCAAGATGAGTTATCGAAAATTAGCGACAGTTTTAACGACTTCATTGAGAAAGTACATGTAGCGATCAAGCAAGTGGCTTCGAGTTCTTATGAATTAGCGAATACGGCTAACCAAGTTTCAGCTCGGGCACTATTAACCAAAAACAACTGCACTTCGCAACGTGATAGAACAGTTCAAGTGGCCACTGCCATTCATGAATTAGGCGCAACGGTAGGCGAAATTGCAAACAACGCAGCTCAAGCTGCCGACGTTGCGAAACAGGCCACTCATCAGGCGGAAAATGGCACCACTGTAGTAGAGAAAGCACAAGTGCAAATTGCAGATTTGATCACTGAATTAGAGCAAGCTGCACAAGTCGTAGGCTCTTTGGCTGGTCAAGTGGTTAACATCAGCTCGATACTTGAGACTATTCGTAGCATTTCCGAGCAAACGAACTTACTTGCATTGAACGCAGCGATTGAGGCGGCGCGAGCGGGAGAGCAAGGTCGAGGCTTTGCGGTCGTTGCCGATGAGGTGCGAAATTTAGCAAGCCGTTCTGCTGCATCAACCGAAGAAATTCAAAGAGTCATTAATAACTTACAAGAAGAATCGAAACGGGCGGTTGGGGCGATGTCCCAAGGCCGAGAGCAGAGTTTATTGGTGGTTGAACAAGCTGAAAATGCCAATAGTTCGCTAAAACAGATCCGCGTTTATATAGAGAATATTAGTGATCAGAACATTCAAGTGGCGACGGCAACGGAAGAGCAATCAAGTGTGGTCAGTGAAATCAACCGCACCGTTGAAGATATTAATCATCTCACCATGGAAACAACAACAGTGGCTGAGGAGCTCACCGTTAGTAGCGAACATTTGAAAAAAGTTTCCAAGCAACTCGATAGCCTAGTGAACAATTTTAAATTGTAATTTTGATACTTTAGGCTTAGATATTAGAAATGTGATAACTATTCCATAACTTAACACGACATAAGACATGTCTATGAAAAATGGTATTATTTTTGAGAATTTTAGTATTTTTATAGGAATCGGTTGTGGACCCTGTGATATCGCAATTAAAGAAGGATTTTTATGCGCAGATTCGCTCTCTCAAAGACGGTCCGACATCTGAATCTCAAACGACCTTAGCACTGCTCACAGAAGAAGAGTTGCAACAACTCGAACAAATGTGGGTTGAACTGGCGGTTTGGAAGCAGTCGCAGAATATCTAACTGCCCACAAATTGATTAGCGCAAATTTTCGTAATAATCCCAAATAAAAAGCCAGCAGAACAGATGCTGGCTTTTTTTGTATCGAGAAAACCCCCAGCTAGGCTGGGGGTTCCGTAAAGCTTACAGCTATAAGTCAGTTATATAACCCCTTTCAATTTGATAAAAACGTCTTGTGGTCTGGCAACTGCAAGAGTTAATTAAGAATTGAAAGGGGGTCCCAATGGGGGACGAAAAGAGCTTAGCGCACACGCGAT